>JBGSRE010000132.1:0-13250 GCA_041737755.1 Oligoflexus sp. | reverse complement strand
GTGATACTTCGCCATTTGGTCGGCAACCAATCCTGGGCTCACCTCAAGATGGACAAACTTGAGAATGGCATGGAACTCGTGAGCTTTGAGTCTCGCAAGGTTCCTCTGGTGACGATTGTTCTGGCCGTAAAAGCCGGTGCTTTCACCGAACAGCCCGATACCAATGGTCTGACTCATCTTTGGGAACATATGTTTTTCAAAGGCAATGCGGCCATCCCCAATCAGGAAGCCTTTCAAGAAAAAATTCAGGATCTGGGCATCGTTTACAATGGTGATACCAATCCGGAAATGGTTCGCTATTACTTCACCTTGCCCTCGGTATTTCTGGAAGAGGGCTTGAATTTCATGTATCAAGCGATTGCTACGCCCCTCATTGATGAAAAGGAGTTGGAGCGGGAGCGCAAAGTCGTTCTCGATGAGTGGGACCGGAACGCTTCACAGACAGGTTTCAACCTCTATCGAGCTCGGTTGAAAGTGATCTATGGTCCGCTCGCCTATCTTCGCTATCCACTGGGAGAAAGGGCGACCATCGAGAATGCCAAACGGGAACAGTTGATGAAGATCAAGGATGAAGTCTTTGTGCCCAAGAACAGCGCTCTGCTGGTGGCTGGCGATATTGATAGCACGGCCCTGAGTGAACTTGTGAAAAAAATATTCGGGCGCTGGCAAAATCCAAAGGATTGGCAGCCGCTCAAAGTACAGCCCTTCCCAGAATTTCCCAAGACTGCCAAGGAACTGGTCAAGGCCCATCCTCAAGCCCGAAATATCGGCATCAATCTTAATTTTCAGGGGCCACTGGCTCGCAGCAATCCCCATGATGCGGCAGTGGCTGATGTCCTCGGCGGATTGGTCAATCACAGTCTGAGCAAGTTCCGCAAAAAATTTGTCGATACCGGCCTGACCTATTCGGCAGGATTCGGTTATTTGACGCAATCACAGGCCGGCGAATTGAATCTGTGGGCCAGTTGCAGTGCGGAAAAATTCAAAGAGGTGCGTGAAGCATTGCAGCAGGAACCTCAGCGTTGGATCGAAGAAAATTATTTCACCGAACAGCAACTGACCGACGTGAGGCGCAGTCTGGTCATTGATAAAAAATTCTCTGAAAATCGTCCGAGCTCCTATATCAAAGATATCGCTTTCTGGTGGGCTGTCACCGGCTTGGACTTCTATGAAAATTACATTACTGAGTTGAGCAAGGTGAGCTTAAAGGATGTACAGATTTTCGCCAAAAAATATTTCGTGAATAAAAGTGCTTTAACCTCGGTGCTTCTGTCTGATGATGATGCTAAAAAATTGGAATTGAAAGACAACGCCGATGCTGTTTTAAAGGAAGGGGATGCAAAATGAAGAGAATTTTTTATAGTTTCATCTTAGGCGCTTTTTTAAGTGCAGCCCCAGCCCATAGCGCTCAGTTGGTAAGTGATGCCACCATCGCTTTGCAAAAGAAAAATACCGAAGTTTTCACTCTTTCTAACAAGATTCCAGTCATCTATCGGCGTTTGGAAGGTAGCGAGATCTTTCAAATCACGACGGCTCTGGCTTTTGGACAAGCCCACCTGCCTGCTGACAAAAAGCCCGCCATGAGCATGCTCTTCGAGCTTGTGGAGCGAGGCAGTAAAACTCTTCCCAAGGAAATTCTCTTCGGACTTTTGGAAAAATATGCGACATCGATCAACTGTGGGTCCAGCATTGAAGTCACCGCTTGTAGCATGGCCACGCTCCAGGAATATCTTCCCGAACTGCTGCCAGCCTATGCCAGCGTTATGCTGGAGCCAGCTTTGGATCCTATCGAGGCTCAGCTGATACGCAAGCAAACCGAAGCTGGGATTCAAAGCATGTCGCAGAATCCTGAAGCTTATGTGAATGAAGTAGTGAATTCAGTTTACTATGGTCATTCTCATCCTTACTGGATGCCGAAAGAAAAGGAATTGGAATGGCTCCTGAAGTTCAAGATCCAGGACCTTGGGGCGTTGCATCAGGAAGTTATGAAAAAAAGCCGCAAGGTGATTGTGGTCGTTGCGGGTATGCCACGGGAAGAACTCAAGGCTCTTTTGGAAAAAAATCTGGGTGCGATGACGCAAGGTGACAGTCAATTGAAAGCTCCGCCTACCCCCAAATATCAGCCGAAACGAAATTTTGCCATGGGTAAGCGTGATATTCCGACGGCTTACATTCGAGCTAAATTTGATTTGCCTTCCTTCACCAGCCCCGATGCTCCTGCCATCAACCTTTTGATGCGCATTTTGAGCGAGGAACTCGAAACTGAAATTCGCACGAAACGGTCTCTATCTTATGCCGTTTATGCCCAGTCTGTGTCACTGGCTATGGGGTTGGGCGTGATTCATGCGTCCACCTCTCGGCCTCAAGAAACTCTGGAAGCGATGGTCCCAGTGATCCAAAAATTGCGAGACAAAAAGCTGAGTGTTCAGGATCTGGAAAGACACAAAACGGTTTTTGCTACAGGTTATTTTCTTACTTTAGAAGAGCATGGCAGCTTGGCTGGAACATTGGCTTCGACCTGGCTGTACTTCGGCTCCACGGATCGGCTTTACGAAACACCCCGTGAACTGGAAAAGGTCAGCCCCGAGGATATTCAGCGTATTGCAAGGCAGTACCTGAAACAATTCCGATTGGGTGTGGTGTTCAAGGAACAGGGTTTCCAAAAGGCCTGGGCCGACAAATTCCTGAAGACGCTCAATAAAACCTAAGCCTTTGCGAGAGTTTCCAAGATAAGAAGGCGGCAGCCGCAAGCTGTCGCCTTTTTGCTGAAATCAAAGCTCATCTCGGTGTTTTTTGGATTGCTACCGAGTGCTGAAGCTGCGGTATCGATGCTTCTTTTTCGAGCAGGGCACGCTAAAGTAAGGTTCATTCAAATTTTGCAGTTTTCCTTCCAAATTGTTACTCTCTAAGTAACAAGCTGTACCTCATATTATTTATCCGATGGGTTTTTTGCCATGCATTATAAGTCTATTTGGCTTTTCCATGGCCGCATATTCGGCCTTTTGCTGCTGCTTTTTGCTACCTGCGGATATGCCTCCAGCTCCCCGCTATTTGCTGGAGAATTTGACGCCTGTAATCAGTACGAGCAGGGTGTCGGCGATGTTTTTGTGTGTGGTTCCCAGCTTTGCCGCAAAAAGAATTTTTCCAGTCCGGGCCAAGAAAATTGGTGCAAAATTGAGTCCTTTCGATCCTATCAAGGCAAGATCTTGGATAGTCAACAGCAGGAATTCTTCATCCGAGGTGTTAATAATCCTCATGCTTGGTTTGGCGATGAAGCCTTGACTGCCTTGCCATCTATTTCCAGTTTGGGTTTCAATTCGGTTCGGGTCGTATGGACACTCGATTTGTCCGCGGATGAACTGGCAACCGCGCTCGATCGCGTGCTGCAGAATAAGATGATTCCCATTTTAGAGTTTCATGATCTGACGGGTCGAAGCGATCCCAATGAACTGATGTGGCTCGTCGATACCATGGTGAGTCGCTATGCTTATGTCTTGAGCGGCAAAGAAGATCGGTTGATGATCAATATTGCCAATGAGTGGGGCGGTAATCTCCTGAGTCATGAGCTCTGGCGCGACACCTACATCAAAGCTGTCAAGAAATTACGAGCGGCTGGTATCAATCATTTGCTCATAATCGATGGGACCGGATGGGCCCAGGATCCCAATGGCATTCTGAAATATGGCAAACAAATTTATGAGTCGGATCCTTTGCAGAATGTCGTTTTTTCGATCCATCTCTATGAGAAATGGCGCAAAAAATATGCAATGAAGTATTCGATCTCTGAAAACTTTGCTCGGTTAAAGGCCGCAGGTTTAGCCGTGATTGTCGGCGAGTTTGCTCAGCAGCATGATTTTCACCTTGATGGTAGCTCGACCACAATATGCTTCAATCCGATCAATCCAGCAGCCCAAGAAAGATATCTAGCGGACGTCTTTAGAAATGGCTATCGACCGAATCAATCCGACTTTGAAATAGATTTCAAAAGCATTATGCAAGAGGCTCATAGATTTGGCATGGGCTACCTCGCTTGGTCTTGGAAAGGCAATGGTCGTTCCAACGCCTGCTATCTTGATTATCTTGATATTGCCAATCAATGGGACGTCGGATCTGGGGCCAACTTTCAACCCAATCGATTGAATGTCTGGGGTTGCGAGCTGGTGAAAAATTTACAGGCGCAGCCAGCCCGGATCTTTGGCGCTTCGGATTCGCCCTGGGCCCGTTATCAGGATCTCAGCTGCTCCACCTCGGGCAATTTTCTTTCCTGTAATCGATTTGACGGTGGCTATGGAGCTTCATTTGCCTGTGGTGATGGGCGCTTCTGTAAAAAGTCGACACAGGATATCAATCAAACTGATTGGGCTTACTGGTGTGCGGTTGACCCTTAATAACTTAACGTATACCCTCAAGCAACGGTGCTCCCAGCTTCGTTTTCCTTCAATACATTAGTATTCGCCGAGGTTTTCATGAAATCAGCCAGTGCCATATTGTTTTGGCTCTTGTTTGCTATCCTTAGTTCCCCAGTGGAAGCCAGTCCTGCGCAAGGTCCTTATGGTCTTCTGGAAACCAGAGACACTCAGCTCCAAGCTAATCTGGGCAATACCATCACCACTTATTTCGGTAGTCATCGCTATGGTTCGTACTATGTGAATTCAAGCAATGGATGCAACCTTGAAAACACCCTCTTCGAGCAGGATGGATTTACTTTTCAGTGGTATTTCGTTGCAAACTTTGGCTGCAGTCAGAGTACGAGAGAAATATTTTTGAAAGAAGGTGGTCGATATAAAATCGTCAGCAAAGTGGTCGGACACGTATCCAATAATCCCGACTATGTTATAGAGCTGGGTCTGCAGGTCTATTCCAAATATCGCTACTACGCGGGAGACTACGAATCCTGTCAGCATTTTCCAGAACGTTTCGGCCGAAGTTTTAACTGCGGGTCCGCTCAATGCAGTAAGACCAATCAAAATTGGAATGAAAACGTCGATCAAGCTTTTTGGTGTAAGAATTAATTTTCCGTCGCGTTCAAAAAAACAAAGGGCGCTCACCAAAAGGTTGCGCCCTGCTTTTTTTAATCAAAACGGATTCAGTTTTGCAGTGCTTTCACTGCCTCGACGATGTCATCCGTCGCGATGACTTCGAATCCATCACGTGGAACCATACGGCGAACCAATCCCAAAAGGACTTTGCCGGGTCCGATTTCGATGAAGCGCTGAATGCCTTCGCTCTTCGCGCTATCAATCGACTGTATCCAACGTACCGGGCCATCAATCTGATCCACGAGGTATTGCGAATTATAATCTCGCACCACGGATCCATTGATGTTGGCAATAATGCCTTCCGAATTTTTGGCGAAGTAGCTGGATTCCAAAAGTGCCTGCATCTCTAACTTCGCAGGCTTCATCAGACTGGAATGAAAGGGAGCGCTTACAGGCAAATCCACATAGCGAACCTGCAGTTGCTGGAGTTCTTCGCATAGGCTTAAGACAGCAGTCGCGTGACCGGCGATGACCAATTGCGCGTCGCTGTTATAATTGGCAATTTCAACCCGACTTTCGGGTTGGGAATGCTTGGTACACAGAGTTTCCAGCTGGTCCACGGGCAGCTTCAGGACAGCAGCCATGGCACCGATGCCGGAGGGAACAGCTTTTTGCATAGCTTCACCGCGCTTGCGAACCAAATAACTCGCGCGATTGAGACCTAGCTTACCTGCTGCAACCAGTGCCGAATATTCTCCCAAGCTATGGCCGGCATACAGGTCCGGTTTCAGGCCCGCTTCCTGTTGCAATACTTTCCAGTAAGCAACGCTTACGGTCAGCAGACAGGGTTGAGTATTGGCTGTTAGCTTGAGTTCTTCTTCAGGGCCTTCCAGGCAAAGGCGACGAATGTTCAACTGGCAAGAATCTTCCGCTTCCTCGAACACAGCCTTCGCATAAGGGAAGGCCTCGAGAAGCTTCTGGCTCATCCCCACATACTGGCTTCCTTGCCCTGGGAACATAGCGAGCGTCTTTGACATTTATCCCTCAGCAGAGAAAGTCGTGTCACTTGATGTCGTCGATTTAGGCTCGAGCCATTGTTTGCCGCGGTAGAAACCGCAAGCATCGCAAATGCCGTGGTGTGCTTTCACCTGATTGCAGTTTCCGCAAATCGAGGAGCCGTGAAGTTTCAAGGCGTGGTGAGAGCGGCGCATATTGCGCTTTGAATGTGAGGTTCTGGTCTTAGGTACTGCCATGAGAAATACTCCTTTTACCGCAGGCGTATAGAATAAAAGTCTTCGTCAGATCTTGATTCGGCTTCGACAAAGCCATCCTTTTGCGCGCATACAAACAGCGCCCCAACATGCATGGTAGCATCAGGAACCTACCCTATTACAGCTTCCCTGTCGTCTGGTCAAGTTCTGACTGTTGCGGAAAATGCGCGGGAGAGCGAGTACTTTTAGCGGACGTCTTGAATAAATATGGTCAATTCGCCACGGTCTATTTTGGTGTTGCCGGTAAGAAATGCCCCTTTGGCACGGGCACGAAGCTGATCACTGTAAGCATTTTTAAAGAAGACAGCCCGCATGCTGGCTCCGGTTCCATCGAACAGGGTGAGCGTGCACTTGCTGCTGCAGTTTTCCAGAGCGCTATTGCTGAAAGTGAGTGGCCCCACTGTTTGAATTCGTCCTGCGGATTCAATCGCCTTAGCAATGGGTCCTGGTCCCTGGGGAATTTTGTCTGTTGTGCGTCCCTCGCTATTGCCCTGCGAGGCTCTGATGATCGCCGGAGCGGGCTTCCTGGGCGCTGGAGCTGGCTTTGGTCGTGATTCCACCCGCTTCACAGGTTCCGGTCGGGCCGGTTCTTCCCGGGCTTTTTCAGGCTTCTTTTTTGGGGGCTCAGGCTGAGCCACTGGCTCAGGGGCTTTTTGAACCAAACGGGGCCGACTTTTGGCTGGCTTGTTGGCTACGGGTTCGGTTTCTTCCGATCGTTCCTCGACGCCGGCTGAATGAGAGCCGCGCGAGGGAGAACTGGTACTTTGTTCGTAGAGGACATACACCACCGCGCCGAGTATGAGCCCGACTAAAGACATGACGAGATAAGCATGATTCTTGCGATCCTGGGCCACGCGTCGGCTACTGGCCATCCGAGCCAGTTCGTTCATGACCTTCGAGGACGGACTGCCCACTCCTATCGACTGCGGAACGCGACCTTCTTCGGTGAGCTCTTTGAGTCGATCGCCGGAATAACTGGCAATGAATTGAGTAATGTGAATGGTCTTTTCATTACCGATCTTCTGCACGCGGACTTTCTTGTTCAGCATGTTGCGATTGAATAAGGACTGAATTTCCAGTGCGCTCAGCGGTCCCAGGACCTTGCTGCGGTCGATGAGGTAGTACCGTTTGCTGGAATTGCGGGAACCGGTGTCATTGCGCTGCGAAAAGTCGTCAAGCTCATCCGATTCATATGATGCCTCATCCGAGACTTCTTGCCGCTCTTGCCGCTCTTGCCGCTCTTGCCGTTGCGATCGCGACGCGGAGGCCGCCGATTTGCCAACCGAAGGCATGAGTGGACTGCGTTCGGCGACGACTGTGCCTTCGGGGCTATCCGAGGAAAATTGGGCCGAGTCACTGGGTACATGACTGGTCTCTCGAAAAATCTCATCCACTTCGATAAGATCTTCGCGGATATTGGAACCTTCACGAGAAACTTTATCAAAGGGATCAAGCGTACCTTGACGCAAGGCTTCCCGTATCTCCTTGGCTGTTTTAAGGCCGAGATAATCGTTTCCGTGGTAAACGTTCCAACGTTTTTCCATACCGGTTTTAGCGACTCCATCCCTGGGTCATTTTAACTTCACAGTTCCGTCATCGGCCGGGCTCTGAGAAAATGGAGCCGTTTATTGTATCTGTCCGGAAATAATGGATTTATTGCCAAATGCAAGCTATTTGTACCCAACTACGACAAAAACTTGCCCTGCGGACCGCGACACGGTAGAACCTCGATCCGAGCCAACTATCTGGACCTAGGGGTCCTTTTGGAGTTTTTTTATGAAACTGAAAGCTGAAGACCTCAGAAGCCCAAAAACAATCACCATTACTGGCGAAGAACCCTGGCTCGGACTGATTTATGAATCTTTCCATCTCACCCAGCCTGGGGCAGATCGACGGATCACGGGTTCGCTGACGGTGACGCCGAGCGCTTATGGGCTTTATCAAATTGACGGTGAAGTTTGCTTCACGCCGATGGTTTCTTGCAGCCGCTGCGAGGATTTCATTCCCTGGGAAATTAAGCGGAAGATAAAAGTGCGCTACCTTGACCAGGGGCCTATCGAAGAGGATGAAGTTGAACGGGATCTTGAGCCTTCGGATATGGATGCCTACTACTTGGAAGACGGGTACTTGAATTTGGAAGTGGTGGTGAATGACTTCATTCAAACCTCTCTACCAACCCGGACCGTGAAGACATCGGCTGACGGCAAATCCTGTCTTATCTGTCATAAGGATGTCAGTGACCGGGTTGCCTTCCAAGACGAAGTGAAGCCTGAACCAAGTCCATTTGCGATACTGAAAAACCTGAAATTACCAGAGGAGTGAATTCTCCTTGTGTTGATCGGGGTTCAGTTATACCTTAATCCAGCTTTTTTCGAGGGAGTTTGACTCCCCGTAAAACAGGAAGCGAAAGCTAGAAGGTCAGTCTTTTTGGGACTGTAATCGTTCGCTTCCGAAGTTTAACCTTCTCAATTTTTGGAGAGTCCATGTCTGTTACGATCAACATGAAGCAGCTGCTCGAAGCCGGTGTCCACTATGGTCACCAAACCCGTCGTTGGAACCCTAAGATGTCGCCATACATCTTCGGTCAACGCAACGGTATCCACATCATCGACTTGCAAAAAACCGTGAAAATGTTTCAACGCGCCTGTGACTTCCTCGAAGCTACAACGGCTCGCGGCGGCCATGTGCTGTTCGTTGGTACCAAGCGTTTGGCTCGTGATCTCGTGCAGGACGAAACGCGCCGTACCAACCAATATTTTGTCAATCACCGCTGGCTCGGCGGAACTTTGACCAACTTTCAAACCATCCGTGTCTCGATCCAACGCCTGCGGAAGATCGAACGTATGTCACAAGACGGAACTTTCTTGAAACTGACCAAGAAAGAAGTTTTGAATCTGACTCGCGAAAAAGAAAAACTGGAACTCGTGTTAGGTGGCATCAAAGACATGCCTGGTCTGCCAGCAGCATTGTTCATCGTTGACGCACACAAAGAAACGATCGCCATCAAAGAAGCCAAGCGTCTTGGCATTCCAGTTGTCGCGATTGCAGATACCAACGCTGATCCTACTCTGATCGACTACCCAATCCCAGGTAACGACGACAGTCTGCGTTCCTTGCAGCTGTTTATCGGCACCGCCGCGCAGGCTTGTGCCGAAGGCAAAAGTCGCGGCAAAGATAAAGACTTCGAAGGTGAGAAGCATGATCGCGGTACCCACGTCCAGGAAGGAAGCTTCCGCGACGACAAAGGTAACCGTGTCAACGTAGAAAAGATCGAGAAGAAAACTTTTTAAGTTCGCTGGAGCCGCCTCTTTAAGGCGGCGGCTTCTGTCCTATCCCTCACCCAAACGATTGCCCCAGTCAGGTTTCGTAATGTCACAATGGCGTTTGTCCTGGTCTCAGCTTTAAGCTAGGATGCCAGACCAAGATACAGGGTGCAGGCAAAACTGATCTTCAAAATTTCGATTTTCAATATTCAAGATAATTTTTGGGAGGAAACCACGTGACAGTCACAGCGAGTATGGTTAAAGAACTGCGCGAAAAAACTGGCGTTGGCATGTTGGAATGCAAAAAGGCTCTGGAAGAAAACCAAGGCGATCTTGATAAAGCCATTCTTTGGCTGCGTGAGCGTGGCCTGTCGCGTGCAGCTAAAAAAGCTGATCGCGTAGCTGCCGAAGGTATCGTGAAAGTTCTCGTGAGCGACGACAACCGTACGGCTGTCGTTCTCGAATTGAACAGCGAAACCGACTTCGTCAGCAAGAACGTCGATTTCATGAAATTTGTTGATGATGTCGCGAAGCTGGCTTTGCAACACAAAGTGGGCGATCTGGACGCTTTGAAGACTTTGAAGCTCGGTGACGATACGGTGGACAACGTGCTGGCCGGTTTGATCGCCAGAATCGGTGAAAATATGCGTCTTCGCCGCGTCGGTCTCTTGACGACAAGCAAGGGTACCGTGGCCGGCTACACACACATGGGTGGAAAAATCGGTTCGATCGTTCTGCTCAACGGAGCGGAAGGTCCTGAAGTTCAGGAACTGGGCAAAGATCTGGCGATGCATGCCGCTGCCGCTGCCCCACGCTACCTCAAGTCTGATGAAGTGAGCCCTGAAGAAATCGAAACCGAAAAAGCTTTGGGCCGCAAGGCGCTTGCTGAGCAAGGCAAGCCTGAGAACATGCATGAGAAGATCCTGGTCGGTCAGATCAATAAGTTCTACAAAGAAATCTGTTTCGTCGAGCAGGCTTTCATCAAAGACCCAGCTCTGTCGATTAGCAAACTTGTTGCAGACAAAGGCAAGGGATCTTCCCTGAGCTCGTTCCATCTCTTCAAGCTTGGTGAAGGCATCGAGAAGAAGAAAGAAAATTTTGCTGATGAAGTTGCTGCTCAACTTCGTTCTTGATCCCATCAAACCCCGATTTTTTCGGGGTTTTTTTTGCCTTCGGAACGTTTATTCCCCGCTTTGAAAAACCTGCCGAAAGAGGCGTCAATGAGTCAAGCACAGTACAAACGGATCATGCTCAAACTTTCGGGTGAAATGTTGGGTGGCGAACGCGGGTTTGGAATTGAGGGCGACGCCCTGCAATTCGTCGCGCGAGAGATCGCTGATATCCAAAAGCTGGGAGTCGAAATTGCCATCGTCATCGGCGGCGGCAATATCTGGCGAGGATCACGCGCAGCAGGTTGGGATATGGATCGGGCCAACGCTGATTACATGGGCATGCTTGCTACTGTTATCAATAGCCTAGCTTTGCAGGGTATTTTGGAAACAAAATACAATGTGTATAGTCGGGTGATGACGGCGATTCATATGCAGGAATTGGCTGAACCTTATATTCGCCGCAAGGCCATCAAGCATTTGGCCAAAGGACGCGTGGTTATCTTCGCTGGTGGAACAGGCAACCCCTATTTTACGACCGATACAGCCGCCAGTTTGCGAGCCAGGGAAGTCAGTGCTGAAGTGATTCTGAAGGCAACTAAAGTCGATGGAATTTACGATCGTGATCCGCAAAAGGATGCGAACGCTGTTAAATTTGATGAGTTGACTTACTTTGATGTCCTCAGCAAAAAGTTGAATGTTATGGATGCGACCGCTATTACTATGTGTATGGAAGCGGGCATTCCCATCCATGTTTTTAAACTTGGTGAAGTGGGATGTGTCAGGCGCGCAATTACTGGTGAAATGAGCGGAACTGTGGTTCGTTGATCGATTCGAATAAGACCCCGATAGAGGAATAAAGACATGACGGACTTTATTGCTAAGTGCAAAACTGAAATGCAAGAACGCGTGGTGGGATTTGACAAGGACCTGACTAAGGTTCGAACCGGACGTGCTTCGATCAGTATGCTCGACTCTGTGAAAGTCGACTACTACGGAACACTGAGTCCATTGAACCAGGTCGGTACTTTATCGACACCGGATGCCCGAACGATTCTGATCGCACCTTTTGAAAAGAAACTGATCCAGGAAATCGAAAAGGCGATTATGAAGTCCGATTTGGGTCTGCAGCCCAACAGTGACGGCGTGGTCGTTCGCGTTCCCCTGCCTCAGCTAACGGAAGAACGCCGTAAAGATATCGTGAAAAATTTGAAGAAGATGTCGGAAGAGGCCAAGGTCTCGATTCGTCACATTCGTCGCGATTTGAATGAAGAAGTGAAAAAGTCTGAAAAAGACAAAAAAATCACTGAAGATGAAAGCAAGGGCTTGCAGGATGAAATTCAAAAGATCACCGACAACTTTATTAAAGTCGTCGATGAGCGTTTGACTAAAAAAGAGAAGGAAGTGATGACCGTTTAACCCGGATCAAAGCTCCTTGGAAGGCAGATTCAACGGAACCAGTTTGCGCTTCTTGATCCGTTCAACCAAAGTCGTGCGGTTGAGCCCAAGAAGTTTTGCAGCCTGGTTCTTGTTGTTTCCGGTCCGCTCGAGGGCCTGCATGATGAGGGTATTTTCCAAGCATTCAATGTAGTGTTCCAGGTCGATACCTTCGATGGGAAGAACTTCGAACTGCAGGGTCGGGCTAGTCTCTTGTTGCCAGTCGATCGATAGAATTTCCTTGGGCATTTCTATGGGAAGATCTCGATCTCGAATGGTGGCACCCACCTTTTGCTTGCGATATTCAGCTGGTAGAGAATCGAGGTTGATCGCCCCTCCCCCGCTCATAACAACCAGACGTTCCATCAAATTCTGCAATTCCCGAACGTTACCCGGCCAGGGATAGCGCTCCAGGCACTGGAAGACTTCGGGCTGAAAATAGCAAGGATTATGCAGATTGTGCATGTGATTGCAACGATTCAGAAAGTAGTCTAGCAGCAAACGGACATCACCCTTTCGGTCCCGTAAAGGCGGCAAGGTGATGGGCAAAACATTCAATCGATAGAACAGATCCAAACGGAAACGACTTTGCGCCACAGCATCTTCGAGGTCCACATTAGTGGCCGTAATCACGCGCACATCGGCCGTCTTTACTTCGTTGGATCCGACGGGACTGTACTGCTTTTCTTGAAGAACTCGCAACAGTTTGGCTTGGAGTCGAGGCGGCATCTCACCGATCTCATCCAAAAATAAAGTACCGCCAGAGGCCTCTTCAAAATAGCCTTTGCGATTTTTGTCTGCGCCGGTGAAGGCGCCTTTCACATAACCAAACAGCTCAGACTCTAGGAGCGTTTCGGGAATAGCGCTGCAATTAACGGCTAGAAAGCGACGGCTCGCGCGCAGGGAAAGTCGATGCAGCGCGCACGCTACAAGTTCCTTCCCGGTTCCACTTTCACCGTGAATGAGCACAGGTGAATCTGACCGAGCGACTTTGCCAATGGTCTGAAAGACCCTTTCCATGGCTTCGCTTTTGCCTACGATATCGTCCAGGGACTGCCGCAGAGTTCCCACAGGAAGTGGCCCTTCCCTGTCAAGAACCTGTGGGATCAAATCCGATGCGACGCTGCTGTCGTAGAGATTGCGTTGATTCATAGCGAAGCTGAAGCCTCCTCATGGCGCGCTAAGATGGAA
>JBGSRE010000346.1:0-1662 GCA_041737755.1 Oligoflexus sp. | reverse complement strand
AGCCAGGAACTTGTGCAACGTCACGGCATAAGCAAGCTCTTCTATAGTTTTGGCACGGCCTATCCAGGTGCTGTCGTTTTGAACAACCATCCCCGTATTTTTCAAGATCTCGAGCTGCCACTGGTGCAAAAGTTTGACCTTGCCGCCGTGGATGTTCTGCGCGATCGTGAACCTGGTGTTCCCCGCTACAATGAGTTCCGGCGCCTCGTTCATTTGAATCCTATTAAAAAATTCGAGGATTTCCGTCTGGACCAAGAGACCACCGCCAAGCTCAAGGCCCTTTATCAAAACGATATCGAGCTGATTGACTTGCAAATTGGAGCTCGGGCCGAACCAAGGCAGAAGGGTTTTGCCTTTGGCGAGACCTTCTTCCAGATCTTCGTCGGCATGGCCTCTCGCCGTCTGATGGCTGACCGCTTCTATACCGAAGATTTCCGACCTGAAATCTATACGGCCGAGGGAATCGAATGGGTGAAGCAGAGTTCGCTGAAAAATGTGATTCTGCAGCATATGCCCGAACTGGCTCCGGCTCTGGAAGGCATTGATAACGCCTTTAAGCCCTGGAATGGACCTCGTCAATAGGGGTGTGTTTACCAAGCTCAGATGGATTCAGGGCAAATGACAGAGCTCAAACCGAGCTTTGATTTTCTGCAAGCAAGCCCCCAACAATCGCCGCTTGAGGTGCTTGCATTTTCTTCTTAATCTAAAGGCCTGACTGCGTAAGATCATCGACTGACCTATAGCCGTTCGGCGAGCTACCGGGCTTCAAGGCAGAAACCGATTCTGCCTTATCATCGAGAGAGTTCAGTTAACCCAACTGATACTATTTTTGTCTAAGAAATTTAGCCAAAGATTGGATTCATTCACAAGCCATCAGCTAGGTTCGATTCACTGGCATCGCCTAAAAGCTGGTAAATGGCGATCCGCCGATGCATCCCGTAAAAGTTGAAAGACACTGCGAACTTGCTCTTCCGCAATGATTTCGAGAAACTTATCGTAAAGTTGAACGTTCCTGATTTCAGCTTCCACGCTCGCTATACAGGCTGCTGAAATCGTGGAGAAAGGTGAATCGCCAAAGGGCTGCAATATAGGCTTTTCTATTTTCAGTAGCCCATAGAGCTGTTCCAAGGCTGCCATATGCCGACCTTCAGCTAAAACTATATTGCTGAAGGGTTTTACAGATCCAAAATCTTCCAGGACGCCTTCATAACGGGAACGGGCATCGAACTCGTCCTGATAGACCACATCCAAGGCTGACTTAAGGGTTTCTGCGTCGGTAGCAGAGAGCCTTGTTGCAAAACAAAGAATCGAACCAAATACAATCAACAGATGACAGTATTTCAAGAGCATAAATACCTCCATTTATGGTCAGCTCGGTAACATACCCCTTTGCACTGTATGCCGCATTCAACGGGTACAGACGAAATAATGCAAAATCCATGCTAAGAGCCTGAAACACTTGTGCAATGGGATTTTGGGTATTATAGCTGATCCAAATTGATCAATGAAGCTGAACGAATTGATACACTCCAGTTGCAGAACTTAACCAATGGGCGCTTTCGCGAGCTGGAGTCAAAATACGACTTGCGAATGAGGAGTGGTGCTGAGTGGGTCGAAAAGGGCTCTGCTTGGATAGAATAATTTTGTCCAAGCATCTCAGGT
>JBGSRE010000115.1:0-11955 GCA_041737755.1 Oligoflexus sp. | reverse complement strand
TCCCTGATTTGCACGGGGTTTGTCCCTTGGCAAGTGCTTGGACTATTACCTCGGGCTCGTTATCGAGCGCAATCTCTGTAGAGATGCGCATGCCGTCCGCTGGTCGTCCACGCCACGCTCCGCGACGTTGTGCTTCCTTGCGATTGGCCAAGACTATGGCCCAAGTACCCTTCCTTGACCTGAAGCAGCTTGAAACGGTGATTCGCAGCTTCTCCGTTTCTGAAATCATAGAAGCCGCAAGCTTTCATGGCGATATCGGCGAAGGCAAAACCTCCCTCGACTCCCAGGCCAGAGAGGAGCAGGCGCTGGTATTGAACGCGGAACAAGAGCTGATCCAAGAGCTAAAGGCTTTGGGCAAGACCTATTTGGCTCAATTTGGTTTCAAGTTTCTCATTTCTGCGAAGGGGCAGTCTGGGCATTTTTTAAGGGAGCAACTCAAGGCGCGCCTCGGCAAGAGTCGAAACGAAGAAATTGAAAATGCCAGGCATGCTCTCTGGCAGATCACCGAGAAGAGAGTCGCAGCTGAACCCTTGGACTCGGTCTTGGTCAAGCTCCAGGATCTTTTGAATCAGCATCAGGTCATGGGAGCCGCAGTAGCAGTCAGCAGCCATGGCGTAAGGCAAAATCTTTGCCTGGGATTCGCCGACAAAAATCAGCGGCTTTTGCATAAAGATAGCCTTTTCGAACTGGCATCGCTCAGCAAAACTCTCGCCACAGCCTTTGCGATGGAATATTTTCGCGAGCAGGGAATCGAACTGTCCAGTTCGGTGAACAGTCTCTTGGCCCGCACATCCTCAGCCTTTCGCTTAGAGACGGCTGCAGAGGCCGAGTGGCTGGATCAAGTGAATCTCTACCATCTTCTGAGTCACTCCGCCTTGAACATGCATTATGTCAAAGGCTTCGCCTTGGACCAGCCTATGCCTCGTACGGCAGAACTGCTGAGAAGTCCGAACGAATATGACTACCCTTCCCTCGCCGTCTGCTTTGCGCCTGGCAGCGTCTTTCAGTATTCAGGTGGGGGATTTCTCGTCCTCGAGCATCTGATTGAGGAACTCTCCGGGCAACGCATTCAAGATCTTGTCCAAACTTTTTTCCAAGGATTTGGATTGTCCCATTTGAGTTTTGAGCAAAAATCTCAAGCTGGCTTTGAGTATGCCCAAGGCTACTTTGATTCGGGTGAACCCGTACCTGGAGGACGCCTGATGTTTCCGGCCTGTGCAGCGGGCGCTTTGGGATCAGCTGACGCTATGCTGGCCTTTCTCCAGCATCTAGAACAGGCTTTTCATCGACGGGAAGGATCGGGACCGCTGTCCCATGATACGGCTGTGACCATGCTGCATGGATTCGACCGGGGCGCCCAAGAGTTCATGGGCTGCGATATGGGATTGGGCGTTTTTCTTGCAGAAGCAGGCGACAACCGCTTGATGATTCATCAAGGTGCCAATGAAGGTTTTCGCGCCATTTACCTCTCCTGCTTTGCCGGTCCGGACCAGGGCAAAGGCCTCGTCATTCTTTGCAACTCGGATAATCGCGCTGTGCCTTTTATCGCCGAAGCCGCTCAAGTCCTGCTTGAAAGTCTAAAGTTTTCAGGAATCAAGTTCGAAGACTTTCAAACAATCTTTGATATGAAATCGATGAAGCAGGAGGAGATTGTTAATCTTGGCTATAAGAATCTTTTGTTTCGAGCTTTTCAGCCGACCCTTCCAGAAGCAATAGAAATTAGAGGTCCTAAGGATCCGCTCGCCAGCAGCAACCTCTTGCTTGGTGCCGAAATCTGCTCCGTTTCGAATCAGCGTTTTGCGCGAGCCGAAAATCTGCTCAGCCCTTTTTTACCCAGATTTGATGCTCGCCTTTTCGGCCGACAGGGCAAAGTGATGGATAGCTGGGAATCAGCTCGGCACAATGCCCTGGGTCATGAAACCCTGCTGCTCAAAATGAACAGTCCGGCTGCTATTCGTTATATTTTGCTTTCCACCGAATTTCACGACGGCAATCAAGCTGAGGCCGTACGCCTGTCGGGAAAAAGAGATGAGCAGGATGAGTGGCAGGAGTTTCTGCCCCGAACTCCGATGCAGGGACACGCCTGGCTCGCTATTGATCTTTTGCAGCAAACATCGGCCTATTCCCTGATCAGAGTGGAGATGTATCCCGACGGTGGACTATCCCGACTGGGTCTTTACCAGACTCTGCCCGCTGATGAACGACCACGATTTCAAGCTTTGAACAAAGCGGTTTGCCAGCGTTTCCCATCGATGATACCCAAGAGTCAAAAACCCCTTACCATACCCTTCGCAGCCGATGCCGAGCAAGTTCGAAAGAATCTGGCACGCTGTCCACTCGATTGCGTGGACTATGCTTCGGCAGCTTTTGGTGGGCGTCTTTTAAGGGCATCGAATGAACACTATGGTCCCGCTACTCAATTGATTTCGCCGTTTCCCCCACTGCACATGTTTGATGGCCTAGAATCGTCGCGGAGTCGAATATCGGGTCACTTCGAAGAAGTCATCATCAGCTTGGGAAAAAAGCTGGCGATTCAGCAGCTGCTCTTTGATTTTACGTATTTCGTAAATAATAGTCCGCTCTTCATCAGTGTCGCGGCAGGGATAGATGGACAATGGACCGAAATCATCGAAAAGACCTCGGTCAAGGCCTTTGCAGCCAATAAAAAGGCCTTTTTCTTGCCTACGCCCATAACGGCCCAAGAGATTCTGGTGCGGACCTTCCCCGATGGCGGCATCAATCGATTGCATGTTTATGGAGTGCCTATCGCCTAAAAATTATCCTCTAAAAGCTCGAGCGTTTCTGTTATGATTTTTTGCTTTTGGCCGGGACGCTAACGATTTAAAGCAGCCGAAAGTACCTTTATTTTGTCAACGCCCAGATCCGGTGGATGTATGCATATTGTAAGCGGTGAAATTTTGCATTGTCGATGGAAAAATTCTGCATTGGAATTGGACCATGTCAAGGACGGTGCTTTTGCGATAGATGTGACAGGAATTATATGCGCCAAGGGAAGTCCTGAGTCGCTCAAAACATTGTATCCTGAAGCGAAATTTATCGATTATTCGGGAAAACTTATCCTGCCGGGTTTTTTAGATACGCACATTCATTTCCCACAAATGGACATGATTGGGCAAATGGCGCCTTCGCTTTTGCCTTGGTTGGAGCAGTATACTTTTCCCACGGAAATCGCCTTTCAAAAATCGAGCCATCTCCTTACCGAAGCTGCCCATCACTTTGTAGACGAACTGCTGAACCATGGCACAACGTTGGCCTGTGTCTATAGCAGCTCTCATATGGAAGTGACCGATGCACTCTTTGATGTTTTTGCCCAGCGTGGACTCCGCGGCATTATCGGCAAAACCAGCATGGATCGCCATGCTCCTGCTCCTCTTCTGGTCCCCGCTCAGCAGGATTTGCAGGAGCAAATCGCTCTCTTGGAGCGTTGGCATGGCTATGATCAAAGGCTCTCATTAGCCCTCACCCCGCGGTTTGCCCCATCCTGTTCAGCCGAACTTATGGGCGAATTAGGGCGCATGCATCAGCAATATCCCGATACTTATATCCAGACTCATTTTGCAGAAAACCTTGGCGAATTGGAATGGATCAAGCAGCTTTTCCCGAAAGCCAAGGACTATCTCGAGGTGTATGAGTCCTTTGACCTTGCCAACAGCCGCACGATTCTCGCCCATGGCATTCATGTGGATGAAGACTGTCTCAAGCGATTGGCGGCAAGAAAGATCCTGATCAGTCATTGCCCTACGTCCAATCTTTTTTTGGGAAGCGGTCTTTTCAATTGGCAAGCCATGACTAGCCATGCTGTTGCGGTTGGCTTGGGCACCGACGTTGGCGCTGGAACCAGCTTCTCCCTCTGGCAAACTATGAGTGAAGCCCATAAAATAGCGGCATTGAGGGGCTGTGCCATTGCTCCCATCGAAACCTTTGCGGCGGCGACGCTCAAAGCCGCCATGGCGCTCGGATTCGACGATTTAGGTAGTCTGGAGGTCGGCTACCAGGCCGATTTTCAAGTGATCGATAGCAGTCTGCGGCCCATTCTGGATCGGCGGAGAAATCGCTGCACAAGTAGTACGGAACTTCTTTCCGCTTTGATTCACCTCAGTGATGATCGCTGCGTGGAATCGGTTTGGGTCAAGGGCAAAAAAATTCGCTAGGATCTTTTTTGCTTCGATTGTTTTCTCAGCTTATTGGGCTTCCCCAAGGAAAGGCAGAGTGATGGCAACCATAACCCGTGATTTCGCTTTGATTTATATCAATGGTCAACGCCATGAAGTCCGTGGCGAAAAGGCTTTTCTGATGCTGGCGGATTTTTTACGCTATGAGCGAGGACTTACGGGAACCAAGATCGTCTGTGCCGAAGGCGATTGCGGAGCTTGTACTGTTTTGCGAGCCTGGCCGCGGCCTGGATTGCGTGGGCCCATCACATTTGAATCCATGAATTCCTGCGTCATAACCATGGCTCAACTGGATGGATCGCATCTTGTCACTGTCGAAGGGCTCGCTCAGGACGGTCGTCTTTCGCCTGTCCAGGACGCGGTGGTCCAATGCCATGGCACACAATGTGGCTATTGCACGCCGGGATTTGCCATGGCCATCACCGGATTTTTTCAACGGCCCCGAACCGATGTCAATGCTCAGCTTGTTAAAAATCATTTGACCGGAAATCTCTGCCGATGTACGGGCTATACTCCGCTTATTGAAGCTGCGATGAAGGTCGATAGCAGCCAAATCCCATCGCTCACTGAACGCTATCTTTCGAAGACTCTGTTGCAAGAAACCAAAAAAATCCTGCAAGTTCCTCTGCATATTAAAGGTGGGGATAAGGAATTTATGGCCCCCATTGATTCGCAGGGAGCCTCTCAATGGCGGCGACGCTTCGCCGATGCGCGCCTGCTCTCGGCGGCAACCGATCTGGGTGTGCAGCTGAACAAAGGTAAAATTGTTCCCAAGCAATGGCTCAGCCTGCATCTCATTGCCGAACTCTATACGATCAAGAGTAGTCAGGGGCGAGTACAGGTAGGAGCTCGAGTCACCCTTGCCGAATTACGCCGTTACCTGAGCGAGAAGCTGCCTGAATTCGCAAGTTTTATCGACATCTTTGCCTCACCTCAGATTAAGACCATGGCGACTCTGGTCGGCAATATCGCCAATGCCTCGCCGATCGGCGACACCCTGCCTTTCATGATGGTGGCCGATGGAATAGTGCATGTCCAAGGAGGCCGCAGAGCTCGCGAAATTCCTATGACCGAACTCTACCCAGGCTATCGTACGCTGGCGCTTAAAGCAGCTGAGTGGATCAGTCATGTCAGCTTTCGTTTGCCGGTCAAAAATGAAGTTCTGAGACTCTTCAAAGTTTCGCAAAGGAAGGATCTGGATATTGCGACTGTGAACTGTGCCTTTCTCTTTCAAGTCGGGGCGCAAAAAGATGGCGCTGAGCCTTTTGTGAAATCGGCCCGGATTGCTTATGGAGGGACAGGACCAACCGTCTTGCGCTGCGAGGCGGCTGAGCAATATCTGACGGGCAAAAGCCTGTCTCCTCATACTCTCGATGCGGCCCTTCCATTGATTCAGTCACGGCTGTCGCCACAGTCTGATCTGCGCGGCACAGCCGGCTACCGCCGGGTCTTGGTAGAAAATTTGTTCCGTCGATTCTGTCAGGAACTTCGCCATGGGAGTCGAGTTCATGCAGCACCTTGAAATTTTAGCCTTCACCAGCAGCGAAGCTCATGATTCCGCCCATTCCCATGTCACGGGTCAATCGGAGTTTGTCGACGATCGCAGCATGCTTAAAAATGAAGTCTTGGTCGGCCTTGTCTATAGTCCTCATGCGCGGGCGATCATTCAATCCTGCAAAACGGAAAAAGCCCGGGCGATCCCCGGCGTGCTTTGTGTTCTGACCCATCAAAACGTGCAGCACAATGTATGGGGCAGTATTTTTCCAGAGCAGCCTTTTCTAGCTGTGAAGCAGGTCAACTATGTCGGAGAAGTCATCGCCGTGATCGGTGCGGATTCACGGCAAGCCTTGCAGGCTGGTTTGCAAGCTGTGGAACTCGAATACTTGGTAGAAGAACCTGTGCTGTCGATTGGGGCCGCTAAAGCCAGCCAAAATTTTATTGGATCCGCTCGACAGATCAGCCGCGGCGATATCGAAGCCACTCTTCGCGCGGCACCCCATAGGCTGAAGGGCACCTTGGTTATTCGCGGTGCGGAACATTTTTATTTGGAAAATCAGGCAGCCATCGTCTACCCACAGGAAGGCGGTCTCTTCGAAGTTCATTCCTCGACGCAGCATCCGACGGAAACCCAGCACCTCGTTGCTGAGGCCCTTGGCGTCGAGCACAAGGATGTCGTCTGTATCGCCCGGCGACTCGGGGGAGGCTTCGGTGGCAAAGAAACTCAAGCAGCCCCATTCGCTGTCTATGCTGCGCTTGTTGCTCAGGCGACCCAGAAACCAGCACGGCTCGTTCTCAACAAAGACGATGATATGATCATCACCGGCAAACGCAATCCCTTCGAAGTCGAGCATGAGGTCGGTTTCGATGACGAGGGTCGCATCCTAGGCCTGGATGTCCAATTTTTTAGCGATGGTGGGGCCTACGCTGATCTCTCGACCGCAATCATGGAAAGGGCCATGGCCCACATTGACAATGCTTACTTTCTGCCCGTGTGCCGCATTCAAGGCCAGGTTTGTCGAACCAATGTTCATCCCCATACCGCCTTTCGTGGCTTCGGTGGTCCCAAAGGCGTCGCTGCCATCGAAAACATTCTGGAATCCATTGCTAGGCATCGCGGCATCGATGCTCTGGATGTTCGCCAAAGAAATTGCTATCAAGGCTCCGACCGAATCCTCACCCCTTATGGCCAAAAGCTGGAAAACAATTTGCTGCCGGAACTCTTTGCTACGCTGGAGCACCGGTCTCGCTATCGGCAAAGGCGGCAGGAAATTGATGCATGGAATGCGGACCCTTCGCATCCGCCTCGGGGCCTATCCCTGACAGCCGTGAAATTTGGCATTGCCTTCACCACTCGATTTCTTAATCAGGGCAATGCCTTGGTCAATGTTCATCGCGACGGAACGGTGCAGGTCTCCACCGGCGCTGTCGAGATGGGGCAAGGCGTCAACGCCCGCATCGCCAGTCTCTGTGCTGAGCAATTTGGGATTCCCATCCAAAAAGTTCGGCTCATGCCCACTTCGACCGAAAAAAATGCCAACACATCGCCGACCGCGGCCTCCAAAGGAACTGACCTGAATGGATCGGCCGCTGTCATAGCCTGTGAGCGTATCAAGTCGCGGCTCGCAGCTTTGCTGCTAAAGCTCTTGGAATTGCCCGAAGAGCAATGGGCGCAGAAAACGGCGGGCCTGGGTACAATGCCGGAAATTTCAGTCGGAGAAGGCATCGACCCACAAGCGGTGGTCTTTGCCGAGCATAAAGTCTATCCAAAAGGTCGACCCGATCAAGCGATTGCCTTTGCCACTTTGGTCAGTGAGGCCTATTTTAACCGCATTTCATTAAGTGACTACGGATACTACCGAGTGCCCGGGCTGGGCTTTAATAAACTTACAGGGCAAGGCCAGGCCTTTCTCTATTTCACGCAAGGGGTAGCCTGTAGTGAAGTCGAGCTGGATCAATGGACGGGCGCGGTGAAAGTTTTGCAGACAGATATCCTGATGGATGTGGGAAAACCAATAAATCATGCTCTGGACTTGGGCCAGATACGAGGCGCATTTATCCAGGGACTAGGCTGGGTCACCACCGAAGCCTTACACTACGATGCCAAGGGCAAACTCCTCTCACACTCACCCAGCACCTATAAGATTCCGAGCGTGCATGATATTCCGCGAAACTTTACGGTGGAACTCGTTAAAAACGAGGCCAACTTCAAAAATTTGCGTAGTACCAAAGCTGTCGGTGAACCGCCGCTTATGCTGTGTTTTTCAGTGTGGAATGCCATCAAAAATGCTCTCAGCTATCAGCAGCCGTGGCGCTCCGAAGGTCTTCCAGATCTGCCGATACCGGCCACCGCCGAAGATGTTTTGCGCGCGCTCCAGCCCGAACTTTTTGCCAAATGGGAAGAGTTTCCTTCATGAGTCACACCTCACAGCCTGTGTTTGATCAGGCCCATATTCTCATGTCTCGCGGTGAAGCTTTTGTGATTGTCACCTTACTGGCAAGTGCCGGCCATGCACCGCAGGATCCAGGCGCCAAGATGCTGGTCAGCCCTCTGGGTTTGCAAGCTGGCACCGTTGGTGGCGGCAAGCTAGAAGCCAAGTCAATCGCCCTTGCCTTGGCCATTCTTGGGAGCGATTCTTCATAACGGACGAAACCTTTAGTGCTGCATTGGGATTTTCAAAAATATGTCGGCATGAGCTGCGGTGGTTCGGTCAGCATGCTGCTCGAAAGCTTTCAAACTCGGCCCTGGTCCATCGTCGTTTTTGGAGCAGGTCACGTGGCACAGGCTTTAGTGCGAGTGCTCATTCAACTCGACTGTCGTGTCAGGTGTTTGGATCCAAGACCTGAATGGTTGGAAAAATTGCCTCAATCAGCTCAGCTGGTGGCCCAAAACGAACCCGACCTAGCCCGGTATGCAGCCGATCTCCCCCCTCAAACCTACTGTGTGGTGATGACCAAGGGCCATGACAGCGATCTTCCTATTTTAAGGCAATTGCTGCCACGAAAGGACTTAGCTTTTATCGGTGTGATCGGCAGTAAGGTTAAAGCCAGGATTCTGCGTGCTGATCTTATGCGGGAAGGCTTTTCCAAAGAGCAGGTCCAGACTCTTCATTGTCCCATCGGCTTGCCGATCGGCACCAATCATCCCGGCGAAATAGCGATTAGTATCACAGCTCAGTTGCTGGCGATTCGGGATGAACTCCGAATTAAAAACGTGATCGCAGAGAACGGCGATTCTAGGCAACCCTATTGAGTAGGCGCTTCGGAATGTGAATGGTAAATTGCGTGCCATGGCCTACAAGGCTTTTAAGGGTCATATGCGCGCCGATTTTTTCCATGCTAGCTCTGAGGGAAGCCATGCCGAAACCTCGGCCCGAAATCTTGGTTACTTCCGATCTGGTGGTAAATCCTGGGTGAAAAATGAGTTCGATCATCTGTTGCTCAGTAAGATTCCTTTGCTCTTGTTCCTGAAGAAATCCTAGATCCAGAGCTCTGTCTCTGATCTTATGGGGATCGATGCCGCGGCCATCGTCACTGACTTCAATTTTCCAGGCAAAGTTATCCTCTGAAAACTCAATCTTAAGTGCCGCTTGGCTTGGTTTCTCGCCTCTGTCCTGCGGCGATTCAATGCCATGATCAATGGCATTGCGCAGAATATGTGGCAGTTGGGCAAACAGGGGTGAGGCCCAGTCGGGATCTAAACGAATCTGCCCCCCAAGTATCTGGAGCTTGACATCCTTTTCCAACTGTCTTGCCAGAACTTCCATCTGTTCAGGAATAATTCCCAGCAAATCCTGAGCTTTTTGAAAGCGGTGTTCGAGCAGGAAAGCTTCCAATTCGTCGCGACATTCTTTCACTATAGTCTTCAATTCCAGGTTCTTGATCAGCATTTGAACTTCATTGGTCCGAACCGTTATATGCTGTCGGTCGGAATCATGCAGACCAAGAAACCCCTCATTGCTACTTAAAAACTCATCCAATTTCTGGCTCACTTCAGTCAGATTTTGCGCAGCAATGTTCGGATAATCTTCTAGAATGTGGATGAACTTTGCCAGTTCCTCCAGGCCAAAAATCATGGCATTGCCCTTAATTGTATGCAATTCCAGACGGATCTTGCTCTGTTCAAGGGCGATGGAATAGGATTCACTCCGGCTGAGGCCAGCCCTCGTTTCATCTAAAAATCTCCAGAACGCATCGCGATGAGCCAGAATCTTGAGCAACGAGCGATTCTTTTGATCCTGATGAATCATCTCTTCAAGTCGAGTGATGTTCGTCATGGAAAAAAGCAGCCGCTCCACCTGACCATCTTTATCTTCAATGACGCTTCCAGAAAGACTGTAGACCGAGTCGCCGGATTCAAAGCGCTTTGGCAGTACATCCAAGGCCACTTCGTGAGGCAGTAAATTGTCGTAAACCTGTTGAAAACTGCAGACAAAGTGACTACGAGGCTTAGCGTCAAAACCCAAAAGATCGGCAAAATCTTGACCCGCTGGTTCTTTATTGCCAAAAATCGCTCGACAGGAAGCACTGTAGTTAGGTGCCACGCGGCGATTTCTATCTACCAAAAGAAATCCATGCTGGACATTATCCAGAATCACTTTGATCTCTTTGGTTCGTTCTTGAACGAGCGTTTCAAGGGTCTCATTGTTGGCTTGCAGAGCCACAACAAGTCTTTTGTTTTCGATAAAAGCATCCGATAGGATGCTTGAGGATACGAAGATTATGGCCAAAACTACCACAAAAGATCCTACAAAGAGCAGAGTCACCGAATTGATAATGCCGATGGCAATCAGCGTATCATGAACACCCACAACGACCAAAAAGAGATAGGAATAGAGGAGGATCTTTAAGCCTTTGCGATTCAATGTCGGTGATCGTATGGATTTCCAGTACATCCAGCAAGCATCGCACGCCCAGTAGAAGCTGGCTAAAATAGCCAGTTTGCGACCCTTTTGCAGCCAATCAAGGTCGAAATGGAAAGTGAAGGAGACCAGAGCAAGTATCATTGCCCAGCCAAAGGCTTGCTTGATCATCACGGATCTTTTGCTAAAATTATTAAAATACGATGCAAAAATATTAAGATAGAGTGACCCAAGTGCCAGACTTGGATAATTCAGAATCAAGTTGATTTCAGGAGGGACGATCGTTTGCATCATATCTGTGACGCCGGCATAGTAGTAGAGAAAACCGAAAAGAGCAGCAAAAGATAAGAGGTACATTGTATGGCGTGTTTTTATGTAGAAATGAAGAAATAATAAGCCAGAGATAAAGCATAGAAAGGCAGAAAATACCCGCAGATCTCCAGAAAACATTTGCCAATAGGAAATACGCAGATCATCACGTCGATACGATTCAAGCTCAAACGGAAGTTGATAGACTCCGACCATATTGATGGTATCCACCCGCATGGTAAACACCATAAGCTCGTCTGTGACTCGAAAGCGAAGAGGTACGGCCTGAGCGGCAAAATATTTTTGACCAGCTCGCCGTCCCCCGCGTTCAAATATGAGCTGACCTTGCACATAGGCTTGCATAGATGCCATATAGGTGTCTACGAGTATAACTACTTCTTGGCCCATCAGTTCTGGAGCAAAATGCAGGTGCGCCCGGTACCAGCCGACTCGAAAATTTTTACCGTCGCCATAAACTTTATTCCAATTGCCGGGTGCTTTGAGAGTTTTCCAATGGCTGGGTTCAAAGACGATATCTTTGTTTTCAGGGCGATCGTCTCTTGAGAAAAGCCATTGTCCCGTCAGAGGAAAAGGATTCTGCAGGTCTTTGATTTCAAAATTGCACGAGTCGCAGCTCGCCGCGTAACTCAGCTGCGCTTCATAAATAAAGAAGAATAAGAGTAGAAACTTGATTAGACGCATTTAGAACTCGACTGCAGGAATTGTGTCAAGCTATTGACACTTAAACGTGGCAACGCTCTTATATTCTAACATGGGCTTCTATTCCTGAGAATATTCTCGGATATCTACCTACGAGCTGACCTGTTTCCAGGATTTTCCTGGTTCATCTGCGGCAGAAAACTCAATGTCTTACAATTCATCGTCTCAATCTGAGTGAACCCACGCAGTATGGATCTTATGCAGATGCCAAGCATCATGATTTGCTAGGAAAATTTTCATTAGGAGATCGTCCAAGCTTTCTTTCTATAGACGACCCGATTGAAAAATTGGGTTCAATCGTGAACCGGTGCTCAGAGAGTTTTAAACTCCGGCCAGTTGATTTTGGGTGCTGAAGGCCGCGCCTGGCCCAGACC
>JBGSRE010000074.1:0-2240 GCA_041737755.1 Oligoflexus sp. | reverse complement strand
TCGATGCTGCTTGAACTCGATGGTGTGAACTTGCTCTGTGAAACCGGGATCGGTGCTTACATGGACCCGGCACTCGCGGAACGATATGGGTTGGTGGAGTCTGATCACCGTTTGCTGGCGAACCTACAGGCTTTGGATCGTAAGCCTGAAGACATCGACTATGTGATTCTTTCCCATCTGCATTTTGATCATGCAGGTGGACTTCTGCCTGCCTTTACTGAGATCGCTCAGGGCCATGACAGTCTGGTTTTTCCGAAGGCGAAAATTGTGGTGGGGCGCGAGGCTTGGAATAGAGCCCGTCAGCCGCATCCTCGGGATCGGGCTTCGTTCATCCCTGGGCTGGTGGATAAAATCGAAGCCAGTGGCCGTTTAGTGATTGTGGAGGGGGATTCTCTGCACGGTTTCCCAAGCGATCAGCTTTGTTTCCGATACAGTCACGGTCATACCCCTGGGCACATGCACACTCTTGTGCGCGGGTCTAAAGAAACCATGTTTTTCGCCGGTGACCTGATACCAGGCAAAGCCTGGGTTCATCTGCCTATTACGATGGGCTACGATCGCTTTGCTGAGCAAGTGATCGACGAAAAGCAAGCACTCTATGATGATGCTGTGCCGAATCACTGGAACATCTTCTACACCCATGATTCGGCCATCGCTGCCAGCCAGGTGCTGAAAGATAGCAAGGATCGATACATCACGAGCAAGGAACAGACGAGCTTGATTCGCTACCGACTTTGATCAAAAGAACGCAAGCCTTCATCTCCGACTCAGGATCTGCGACAATAGAGCTTGGACCACATTTTGTCTCGACTGTCGCGCCCCCGAGTCTGGGCAGAGGAGCTTGCATGGAAATCGGCAATTTTGTGCGGTCGGAACGCAAGCGTCAGGGCATGACCCAACAGCAACTGGCCGCCCGATCGGGTGTTGGACTGAATTTTGTGTATCAATTGGAAAAAAACAAAGCATCGGTCCAGTTGGATAGCGTGAACCTCGTCTTGCGTGCGCTTGGCTTTCAAATCAGTGTCATGCGAGATTTTAGACCCTGGGATGGCGATAGCGCAGTGCCGCGGGCAGGAGCCTTTGCCGCGAGTGAGGATCGAGAAGACGAAGACGAAACCTCGCCAATCGAAGTCTAGAAGGGTCGAGGCGATAGCTGATCCTTGCGACGGCTGATTTCATTATCTTTCGGACAGCGACCTTTGCCATCAAATTGAAAGCGACGCAGAGATGTTTGGTAAAGACCCAGCAGCTGCTGACCTGGCTGGAGACTGGCCAATCCCGTGGCGACTTTTTGCATTCTTTCTTGCATTGCGGCGCTCAGTTGTCCTTCGCAAAAACTCTCGCGATAATGTTTGCCGGGACTCGGCAGAATCGAAGCCAAAAATAACGCTTCGGCGGTCGAAAGTTGATGGGGTTCTTTCTTGAAGTAAGCCTGGCTCGCCTTGCCAATGCCGAATATTCCTGGGCCAAACTCAATGATGTTGGCATAGACTTCCAAAATGTCCTGCTTATCCAAAACTTGTTCCAGGGCCCAGCTGATAATCAATTCCTGTAATTTACGGCTTAAGACTTTTTCGTGATTCAAATAAAAATTCTTGACCATCTGCATGGTAATTGTGGATCCACCGAACAGGACTTTGCCGGCCTTAAGATTGGCCTGAAATGCGGCCGTCAGAGCGCTGGTGCGAACTCCCTCATGCTGCCAAAAACTGGCATCCTCAGCGGCGACGACGCCGTGGAGGAAGTCCTCGGAAATTCTTCCTATCGGCACAAAGTCTGCAGACGTGAAGGCACGAAAACTTGGACTGTTTTGCATAAACTGAGCTGCGGCCGTCAACTGACGTCTTTGTACCCAATGTTTGGTAAAAATTTCCGGAGCGGCTTTGACCTTGCAGGAGAAATCTTGTTTATCTCGCGGAAAATCTATAGCCCGAGCTTTCTGCGGAAACAATTCGATTTCAGCGGATAGCTGCATACTGCCGGAAAGTTCGAATCCCTGCAGCAGCGGAAATGCGGACTGTGGGAGAACATTCAAGAGCGCCTGGCAATCCGTTTCAGGAAGGCGCCAGCTGATACGCCAAGGGTCAAGAGTCATGGGTTTCAAAAGATCACTTTTGACCAAAGTAAAATGACTTTTGACCTGAGCTTTTTGTGCCGACTGAAGCACATAAATCAGACCTTTGCGCACTTCCAGCGAACCTCGTTCAGGATTGAAACGACCCTGGGCGCGCATCGTGAAC
>JBGSRE010000046.1:0-4673 GCA_041737755.1 Oligoflexus sp. | reverse complement strand
GCCCAGCGGCCAAAGGTATGCACCACTCGTCATGCCCAGCGGCCAAAGGTATGCACCACTCGTCATGCCCAGCGGCCAAAGGTATGCACCACTCGTCATGCCCAGCGGCCAAAGGTATGCACCACTCGTCATGCCCAGCGGCCAAAGGCCGCGTCGGGCATCTGTTATCTCATTCCATATTGCTATTGACCAACGGATCCCCGACGTCCCCTTTGGGGACTGGGGATGACGAACGTCCCCTTTAGGGACTGAGGATGACGAACGTCCCCTTTGGGGACTGGGGACGTGCGAAGACTCCCTCTCTTACCATTCCGTAAAATTAGCCTTTACTTCATAACATTTTCCCCCAGACCGCCGATCCCCTCTTATCAGCAGAGGGATTTAATTTGGCTCACATCATGCAATTATCTGATATCGACAGTCTCAGTGCCTTCATTGGGTTGCCACTGGTCTTACTCGACATGCATGGGGTCATTCTCAGCTCGAGCAAAAACATTCCCCACTGGCTGGATTATCATGATTTAGGCGAACCACTTGCCGGACGGATGCTGCTCTTCTTCGATGAATCAGGCCAGTCCTTGACCAATGCTGAGCATCCTTTGAATCGAGTTCTCGCCACGGGCGAGTCCATCCGTGAAACTTCCTTTTGCATCAGTCGGGATGATACTGGACCGGTCATGGCATTGGTATCGCTTACCTCTGCTCTGATAGATGATCACGGCCAGCAGGGTATCCTGTTAGCCATTCATCCGGGTGAAGCAGATCGCCAAACTAAGGAAACGAGTCCTGCTGCTGCCGAACTTCAAAATAAACTCCATCAAGTTAAACAGACTCATGAGCGCTTGCTGTCGCTCATCCATCATGATTTAAAATCGCCTCTGGCCGGCTTGGCCGGTGTTTCCGAGATCAATCTCCGAAACCAGGGACAGGCATCGACTCAGGAAAACTTGCGTTTGGCGCAACTGATGCATCGAACAGCACAACAAACTTTTCAAATGTTCGACAAACTTTTCACCTGGGCACTGACGCAAACGCAGGCCATTAAAACTAACCAAAAGCCTTTGGATCTGGTCCAAGTCATTCAAGAAAACATACAAATCCTCGCCTTTGCAGCCGATCAAAAATCAGTACAAATAACCGTCGATTGCCCCCAAGACATCTGGGTGTTTGCCGATGAAACTATGCTCAGCTCGATCATTCAAAACATCGCGACCAATGCTATTAAGTTCACAGCCTCGGGCGGAAAAGTCACGCTTACAGCTGAACTAACAGAACGCGATGTCACAGTGAAGATTCGGGACAGTGGCACGGGAATGAGTCGAGAGACGATGAAAAAGCTCTTCCATATCCACGATAAAATCAGCACCCCAGGCACAGCTGGTGAAAAAGGGACTGGATTGGGTTTGATTCTGTGTAAGGATTTTGTGGAACGCAATGGCGGACAGATTTCAATTCAGAGCGAGCTAGGCAACGGCAGTGAAATATCCTTTACCTTGCCTCTCTTTGGAGGCATAGGACTGCCTAAACAAACAGCCTGATCCCCGGTAGCATGCGACCAAAATAAATTGCTGAGTTCCAGCAAAAGACCTAAAGTATTGAAGACTAGAAGTTTTTCACCGACCATGCTTTGGGGCAAAGATTTATGCACGTTTCTCTTCGTTTCATTTTTCCCATTCTTTTCTGTGGCTGTATTCCGACCACCAAGCATAAGAGCGACATTCCTAAAACAGGTAATACAGGCACCATGGCCCCTGCTCAATCGCAGACCGGGGATGAAACCGAAGCTCCCCCTGCCACAACTGAAAATATGGATAAAGTTTCAACTCCCAGCAAGCCGAACCCAACTCCTGCTAAAACCCTGAAATTTGCCACCCAGAGTTGCGAGAAAAACGCTGCGACCGGAGTCTGTTTCGTCACCGATGCAAGTTTGAACGAACTTTCGGGAATCGCCGCTCACTCCAAACTTAATAATGTCTTCTGGGTTCATAATGATGAAGGTCCAGGAATTATTTATGCGTTGAATCATAAGGGCGAAATTCTCGTCCGCCTGACTTTGCCGGGCATCACCTTTTTGGATAGCGAGGACATCACCAGTGGTCCCGGCCCTAAAGCTGACAGCACTTATCTTTATATGGGCGATATCGGATCCAAAGGCAAAACAGCAGGGCGAGTGACGGTTTTCCGCATGGCTGAACCCACTGTTGATCCCAATCTCAAAGCTGTCAATGTGAATGTCTCAGATGCCATCACAATCAACCTGAGCTACCCTGGCAATGCTCTGCTAGATTTCGAAACAATGTTTCTGGACCCCATCGATGGTCATCTCTTTCTCGTTCAGAAGGGTGGCTACAATGTGTTCAAGGCTGAAAAATCCTTACTCAATGCTGCAATCAGTGGCGGTACGGTGGCAATGACCCTGGTCCGAAGCACAGGTGCATGGACCAACGAGCCCTCAGCTGGGAATATGAGCCCTGGTGGCGACGAAATCATCTTGAGAAATGAAACCACGGCCTGGCTCTTCCGACGAGCTCCAGGACAAAAAGTCGAAGACGCCCTGGGAACGATCGCCGCCACCATACCGTTAGGACCTGAATTTAATGGAGAAGCCATCAGCTTTGATAATAAGGGAGTGGACTTCTATACGGTGAGTGAGAATCAATCCAAAGCCGCAGACACCCCATCGCCACCCCAACCTGTTTCTATCTATAAGCGCTTGCCTTGAAGCTGAGCAAGCCGCTTTTTTGCATCCTCACCAAATCCGACAACTATAGAGTTTCGAAGCTTTTCCGATAGGCACACATCAATGTCTATCAGAGGAAGGTCATACTGTGCGTCGATTGGATCCAAAAACACCCAGTGAAAGCTCGGTAATCATGACTCAAATTGTACTCCCGCAGCATACCAATCCGCATGGAACAATCTTTGGTGGCGTGATCATGTCATGGATGGATATCGCGGCAGGTATCTGCGCTCAAAGGCACAGCCGCACTGAAGTGGTCACCGCTGCTGTGGATACTTTACATTTCCTCAGCCCAGTAAAAATTGGTTGGGTTGTGACTTTGAAAGCTACCGTCAATTATGCTCGCAATTCCAGCTGTGAAGTCGGCGTGCGCATTGATTCCGAAAATCCATTGACCGGTGAGCATTTTCATACGGCGAGTGCTTATTTTACAATGGTTTCGCTCGGCAGTGATAAAAGACCGACCAAGATTCCTATGCTGACGCCTGAAACGGAAATCGAAAAAAACCGTTTTGAAGAAGCTGAGTCTCGTTGGAAGGAACGACAAAGACTGCGCAAGCAAGCTAAAGACTAAGTTTAAATCAGCCTACAAGTAAATGGCTGACGTAGGTTCGCCTATCGATCTTCGGAGTTGACCATCCAAGCTGAAAAACTCTGCAAAAAATCTTTGAATTCATCCAAGTGCTCGCGGGGAAATTGATAGCTCTCAGAATTCTCCAGAACCTCATTAAAACAGGCCAGCCAGACCTGTCGATTGGCTTCCGTGATGCGGAATGGAAAGTGGCGCATGCGCAGCCGAGGAGGACCATAGCTTTGCATATAAAGCGGTGGCCCACCCATAAGCCCAATAAAAAACAATGCCGATTTTTCCGCAGCCTTTTCCAGATCCGAGGGAAACATTCCAGCGATTGCCGAGGCACCGAGTCTCTGATAAAAGTCACGCAGCATCGCCCGAATATTCTCTTCCCCCATGAGGCGATAAAGCTCACGACTGGGAGGTGAGGCGGAGCCCGGTCCACCCTCAGGAATAATCATCGCATCGCTGTCTTTTCTAAAGAACTCAGACTTCATCAGGACCTCAGGTGCGGACGACGGAAAAGCAGGAAAGCTAATAATCCGTGATTTAAGGTGCCACGCCGCCAGATGGAGCCTTTCAACCACAGCCACAATGCCGGCAAATATCCCGAACGCCGCAGCGAGGCCGTTTCAATAAGTCGAATATCATCCGCTCGCAAAAGATCTCGATAGAGTTCGAGGAAATGAGCCACCATGGGCTCAGGGCGACGCGCAGCCCAGCGACCATTTCGAAAATTTTGCCAACGGCTTTTCAAGTCCTGCCAACCCGTCCGAGACGCCCCGAGAGAATTACCAGCGTGCTGACGATAGAGAATCCAAGAGCTCCTATCATAGACGAGGCAGCCAAAGGCCGTGATCAACAGGTAGCACCACCAGTCATGGGCCACCAAAAACTTCGCCTGAGGCTTGCGACTTTGCAATAAACGCATAGCCGACTGATTGAGAGCCAGAGTGCACCCAGTGATCGGATTTTCAAAGAGGGCATTGCCCAAACTCCAGCGCGTGATCGTCGGTGACACGCCGATCCTTTGCAACTGCTCATCCACCACCGTCAGCCGACCGAAATGCATCACTGGCCGATGATCAGTGCCTTGCTTTTGTCGTAGTTTAAACAGAGCCTGCTCCACTTTTTGGGGTAGCCACACATCATCCTGATCGCAAAAGAAATAGGCTTCCGCATCGGCTGGAGCGGCCGCTACAAGTTCTAAAAAATTGCCGACAAAACCTAAATTTTTTCCCTGAATAACTCTCAAGCGATCAGGACTGCGATCAGCATATTCCTGCACAATGCTCAGGGTTGCATCCGTGGACCCATCATCTCGAATAAGAATATGGAGATTGGCAAACGACTGCCGCA
>JBGSRE010001026.1:0-3210 GCA_041737755.1 Oligoflexus sp. | reverse complement strand
AAATTCGCTGCTAGTCCAAGGACCACCTTCAGAAATTTTCACGTTGGCATCAATCGCAAGAGCCACGGCACTGGGAAGCACCGATCCAGCCACCGAAACGGCTAGCAAACTTCGCTGTAAAAGGCGGAAAAAAGGCTTCATCAACATCCACTCCACACATCAGATCAACAACAGTAGGATCCAGCCAAAACGGCCGATTACGCTCAAAATGACATATGTGCGATGGGTATGTCAATATCAATTATGCGAAAGAGCAAAAGGCCGAGAACAAGCCTTTGATATCATGGGACTATTGTCAGGCAAGCTTATGAAATTATTACTGAGTTGCGAGAGCTGCCATACCAAAAAGAGCCTTAAGATCCTGATCATTGAAGGTCAAGCCAGCCCCAAAGAAGTAGTTGGTTTTGGGATCCACTGAGCTCGTTCCCGATTTAAATCGGGTGGGATCGTCAACACCAGCCATAGCAATCAAGTGATCGAAAAACAGCACGCTGGCATAAGCCTTGATATGCGCAGCACGCCGCACTTCGTTGTTTTTCGAAGAAAAATCAAAGGCTTCTACTGAAACTTTGAAGCGATCTTTCCACAGATAGACATCTGCGGCAATTCCTCCCGAACTTTCAAAGAGACCGAGCCTTGCTCCCATCCATTTCCAGCGCTTGGCCAGCTGGAGATTGAACCGAAGTGCTTTCTCATCCCTAATGCTTTCACGGGTCCGCGAGGAATTGGTCACGGAACCATCATCGACCCGCTCGGTTGTGGTATCGATCACCCGCTGAGAATAGTCGGTGAAACCAAATAAATAATAGGAATCGGGCCGAGTCGAAAGACGCAGATTGAAATAAGTCTGGCTGCTTTCGTCGCGACGCAATTCACTGTGAGTATCGACTGAAACCTGCAGTTTCGTGACTGGGGCCAAGACCTGGCGCAGGTCTTTCAGAGCGCCTTCGATCTCTTCCAGCGCAACATCGTCATTGATCAACCGCCCGATCGTGCCCTGCCCAGAGTCGATTTTATTGGAAATCTGCTTGATGCTATTGGTGGCTACTTTCACATCTTCCATCGACTTATCAAAGTTGGCGATAATTCGGTCAATTTTTTCGCGATTTTCCTTATCCGTCACATCCCGGAGGGCGCTAGAAACTTCTTTGAAATTGGCCACCAGATCCCGAAGATCGGCGCGATTCTCAGCGAACATCTTATTGGCGTTGGCGGTCAGCTGTTCGATATTATCGACGATATTGCCGAGCTTCTGCTCGCCTTTCTTATCGCCCAAGACCAGGGCAAGATTTTCGGTCACCTTCTTCACGTCTGCAGCGATGGAACCCACCAACTTCACAACTTCAGCGATATCGGAGGAGTCGGGTGAACGGGGAATATAGGCGTTCGGACCCAATTTTCCGGTGGATTGCTCCGGTCGCACGACTTCTATATATTTGTCGCCCAGGAAACCTACCGTCCGCACCGCAATCTGCGAACCATCAGGAATAGGAACTTCCTCAAAGACTTCTATTTCAACTTGAGTGGCTGTTTCATTCAATTTGACCTTAACCACGCGTCCAATGTTGACTCCATTGGTTTTCACATGGGTATTTTCCAAAATTCCCGAGGCGTCTTTGAGTATAGTGAAATAAGTAAGTTTGGTTTTGCGATCGAATAGCTCGGGGCTCACGAAAAAAATCGCCACAGCGGTCGCGGAAAGGCCCAATAGGGTGAAAAGGCCAACTTTAAATTCCGTTCCCATGCGGCTCATGAACTCAGGACTCCTCTTACATTAAGCGAATGATTGCGAAACCTTCTTCGGCACCAGTCTTATCGACCTCTGGCATTGTAACTTAACGAATCTCATCGGTCGCCGTCCAATGAATAAACATCCATAAAAGCTATTTTTTCCAGCAAGACTGTGGCCTTGAATGCACAGATGTGCCAGCAAAAACTCAGAAAAACTCCATAGGTCCGTCGACTTTCCCAGAAAAAAATTGGCGAATGACCGGATCCTTGGACTTGCGAAATGCATCAGGTGGTCCCGCCAGCTGCACACGTCCCTTATAAAGCATCACACAGTTATCCGCGATATCTAGCGCCGCTTTAAGATCATGCGAGATGACGACAGATGTCAAATCTTGATCCCGTTTGGATACTTCGACAATCAGACTATCGATCATCTCTGATACTAGGGGGTCCATACCCGTGGTCGGTTCATCATAAAGAATAATTTTGGGCTTATGAACGAGGGCCCGCGCCAGCCCCACCCGCTTTTTTTCACCCGTGGAAAGCTCGTCAGGAAACTTCTGCTGAATTCCCGGCAAACCGACTTCTTCCAGAATTTCCTCGGCCCGCAACTTCATCACACGGACTTTCATATCCGTGTGTTCCCGAAGGGGAAACATCACGTTTTCGCCCACGGAAAGGCTGTCGAAAAGAGCTGCATTTTGAAAAAGCATGCCGAACTTTTTCCGAAACACCCGCAACTGCTCATCATCGAACTCGGTAATATCTTCATTTTCGACAATCACGCGTCCTGAGGTCGGCCTTAAAAGACCCATAATATGCTTAATCGTGACCGATTTACCTTCCCCGGATTTGCCAAGTATCAACGAGATTTTGCCTCGAGGGAGATGCAGATTAAGGTCATCGAGGACCCGAAAACTACCAAAAATTTTTGTGACGTTTTGGAATTCAATCATTTCCAGACGATCTGTAAGTAAGTGATGACAAAATCCACAGCCAGCAAGCTTAAAAGCATCATGACCACGGAATTGGTCGTGGCTTTTCCAACACCTTTAGCACCCCCACTGGCACTCAATCCATAGCGACAGGCAAGGATGGAGATGATACCGCCGAAGATAAAAGCCTTCTGGAGCCCACTCCAGACGTCTTTCCAACTGACGATTTTGTCCATCTTGTCAAAGAACACCCCCTGATCAATATCAAAAATCCCCAGGGCGATGATGAGCGAAGCGGCTTGTCCAGTCAGATTGAAGAGCGCGACCAGCAGGGGCAGCATCAAAAGACTCGCTAGGAAGCGAGGTACCACCAAATAGCTGACAGGATCAACCGCCATGGCTTCCATAGCATCGATCTGTTCGTTGACTTTCATTGTGCTGATTTCCGCCGTGATAGCAGCACCAGCCCGTCCAGCCACCAAAAAACCAGCCATCAAGGGACTTAATTCACGGGCCAAGGCTTTGGCATTAGCAGCCCCCAGCA
>JBGSRE010001020.1:0-3943 GCA_041737755.1 Oligoflexus sp. | reverse complement strand
CAGTGAGATTTTCCACATTGACATAAATTTCCTGACCCCAGTCTGTAAAAAAGCTGCCCGCCCCATCCAAAACCCGCGATTCAGGAAGCTCCAAGCGCCCGTCTGCCAGGGCCTGGTCGTAACTCTTACTTTGATATTTGGCATTGACGTTGAGCTGCCATGGATACCAGCGCACGCCAGCCCGAACATTGACTTGATGGCTTGGAATATAGGGCAATGGATCACCCTTTCGAATCGTCCCGACTCCCCAATCTTCCAGTATCGAGGAGAACTCGTTGTCGAAATAGGCTCGGGTGAAAGTATACTGCAGCGAGAGCGGCCAGTAGGCTCCGCCCATGAGTTGGGTGTGACTCGCGTTCCATTCCAAACCATAAATCTGCGCCTGACCTCCATCGACACTTAAGTCACGATCGAGATTGCTACAGCCTTCGGAAGCACTGCAGGTGCCTTTGATATTTTTATAGTTGTTCCAGAAGGCGATTACGTCCCATTGCGATTGCGCATGATTCCATCGAAAACCACTTTCAAAGTTGATGCTTTCCTCCGGTTTGCTATTGCCTTCATCATCGGCAAGGGCCAGTCCCATGCCGCGATAAACACCCAAGAGCCAGCCGAATTCTGGAGTCAACTGATGAAAGACACCGAGGCTGGGCATGATCGCGGTGCGGGTACTTGAGGAGTCGTCATCGGCAGGACCCTGGTCATTCAGTTCAACCCGAATCCATTCCTGGCGAAGACCCGTGCTCCAGCGCCAATTGTTTTGCCTATAGGTATTCCACACAAAAGCTGCCAGAGAATTCGCATCGTACTTGTTTTGAGTGCCATCCTGCGTCGGCTCATTGCTGGGAACGAGCACTCCACTTTTCATCAGAAGAGTATCTATTGTGTGCAGTCGTTGAATGCCATCCTGATGAGCACGCAGTCCCCATTCCAGCTCGTTCGACCTTTCGCTATCGATAGTCCATCGGGCTTTGCCTTCCCAGGCGAGGCCTTGGCTATAGAATTGGCGATTGTTATGCGCAATCACCAGTTGATCATCATCGCCCAGTGTGTCGTCTGTTCCTTGCAAGACATCGAAGGCATGCTGATTCTGACCAAAGGGTTGATTCAGTATTTTACGGATCGAAAGATTGGGATTGCTAAAACCATTCAAGCGGTTCCAGTTTCGTTCAAAACCGTTGCGATAGACGGCCAGTCGACTCGCGTTGTCCTCGCCTGTCCAGAAATGCTCGAGCAGCACAGTTCGGTGCGCATTTTTCATGTAATCGGCGGCGGATGCGGCGTAACGCTGATAGGGATCTTCATTGAAGTCTTGTTCACTGAGGCCGAGATAGGTTTCCGGTGAGTATTCATCCGACCAGCCTAACTTCAGTTGCAGAGCTTGCGAAGCAGAGTACTGCCACCGAAATTTGCCCACTGTATGACGTTTATGAAAACCAGTTTTACCGCCACCCTGCAAAGTTTTAAAACCAGTTGCGCCGATGTCAGCGGCTAGCAGCAGCCAAGAAAAATTTTCATAGTGACCGCTGGTTCCCACCAATGCCTTACGAAAGCCAAAGCTCCCCTGCGCCAGATCTAGGGAAAAAGCCAAAGGATCGGGCGGAATGGTTTTGCTGATCAGATTGATGGCGCCACCAATCGTTTGCGGGCCATAGCGGACTGCTGCGGGACCTTTGGTGACTTCGATGCCCTCCATCAAAGTTAAGTCAGGCACATAGTAAGCTGCAGGAGCTGCATAGGGTGCAGGACCGGAGGGGATACCGTCTTCCATGATTAAAATTTTTCGACTTCGATGAGGGTGTGCACCTCGCATGCCGATGTTCGGTCGCAAACCAAAGCCGTCTTCTTCTTGAATCTGCACTCCAGGCACAGCTTTAAGAGCTCGGTTCAGGTCGGTGTATTTATGAATATCCAAGTGGTCTTTATCGAGGATTGTCGCCGAACCAGGTTCGGTTACCAATTTTTTGGCCTTCACCGTCAGCTGCTCGGAGTTGGCTACCTTCTCGACCGATGTGTCTTGAAGGGCAAGCTCTGCCCTTGCCAGGGGATTCAATAGAAGAGAGAAGCTGCTGATAAGAAAATATTTCACAAAGGATTCCTCTCAGATGGATCCGTTTTCACCTGGATTTGGAGGGGCTGTGAATCTTGCGAATTGCCATGCAAACGTCTCCTCAGATCAGGCTCAGGCATTTGTAAACGATAATGGGAGTCGTTTTCAATACGAAATGTGTCGTGAAGGAAAAAGGGTGGCTGATGAATCTCAGCCACCCCCCATGTATTTCCCGTTGAATTCTGTCATTTGAACGTGTTCAACATAGAAATCATAATAATGATAATAGGAATCATTTACAATATTTTCTTGAGTCTGCTTCTAGACATTTGCAGTTCCGCCATTTAGCTTAAAGTGTCTCGACGATCAAAAGTGGCTAAGAGATCTGCCAGCTCATCCGCATGCTCCTCTTCCACAGCCAAGATATCTTCCAGCAGTCGACGCGAAGTTGGGTCGCTCGTGCCAATGAAACGGATTCCAGCATTGTAGGCATCAATCGCAATACGCTCAGCGACGAGATTTTCCCGAATCATCTCGACGAGACTCTCGCATTCTTTGTATTCAGTATGGCCGCGTTTCGGAAAAGTGGAGGGGTCTAAATTTGGATTGCCTCCCAGCTGTTTAATCCGAGTGGCAAGGGCTTCCGCGTGCTCTCCCTCCTGGCGGGCATGCTCCGTAAAGTGCTTGCCGATAGATTCGGCATGGATGCCTTGCACGGCTTTGGCATGTTGGGTGTAGCGAAGGACGCAAAGCCATTCTGTTGCTAAAGCCGAATCGAGTAGTTTGAGAATGGCACTGCGGTCCGCCTGGTAGTTGGGCGTGATGGCGCCTTTTTCCATGTTGGTGCGGGCGCTTTTTCGAATGCTTTCGATATCCAGGATAAATTCACTCATGGGTTTCTCCACTTGAGATTAGGTTATTCCTGGTTTTACGTACAAGACGCATGCCAGATCTTTGGTTTGGGATGGCGGGTGGCCATGTCCAGCGGCCTTCGGCCGCGTCGGGCTAGTGCGTGTGGTCATGCCCAGCAGCCTTCGGCTGCGTCGGGCACCTGTTGGTATGGAACGAGTTCTGTTCGTTGAGAAGAGGGGTCCCCGACGGCCCACTGCGTGGGCCTGGGGATGACGGCGTTTAGGAGCTCTGTCCCAGCATGCGAGAAATTAAAAAAGCCATCTCAAGACTCTGCGAATAATTCAAGCGAGGATCGCAGTAGGTTTCATAGTTGCGATCCAATTGATCAGGAGTAATCCCAGCAGCCCCACCGATACATTCGGAAACATCCTGGCCCGTCAGTTCAAAATGAATTCCGCCCAGAGGATTGTTGAGCTGCTTATGAACTTCAAAACTTTCCTGAACTTCACCCAAAATTGCCCCAAAATCGCGAGTTTTTGTGCCGCCTTGAGTTTTAATGCCATTGCCATGCATGGGATCCACACTCCATACGACAGGAATTCCTGCAGTCTTAACCGCTTGGATCAAACCTGGCAAATACTGCTTCACTTTCCCGTGTCCATAGCGCGAGATCAGAGTGATCTTGCCCTCCTCTTGCTGCGGATTCAAGGTTTGGCAGATCTCTATAATCTCTTTGGGATCCGAGCTGGGACCAACTTTGAGACCGATAGGATTGGCTATCCCACGGAAATATTCAATATGCGCTCCATCCAGTTGCCTCGTGCGATCGCCGATCCATAGCATGTGAGCACCCAGGTTGTACCAGGCATTTTGTTCGGCAACGAAATGGGTCAGGGCTGCTTCGAGGGGCAGGAGTAGGCCCTCATGCGAAGTGTAAAATTCTACCGAACGCAAACTCTCTTCGCGATTGCCTAAAGCCTCCATGAAGACGATGGCATCTCGAATATTACTGACTATGCGTTCATAATCGGTACGCTGGGG
>JBGSRE010001003.1:0-7679 GCA_041737755.1 Oligoflexus sp. | reverse complement strand
GACCCTTGGTTAAATGACGCGATTGCCAGTATTCCACTGCATAGACCAGCAAGAGCAAAATCGTGCCGGAATTGAATGCCAAGACCCATGGCGCACAGGTTATCCAGGCCATGAAGAACCTTAAAGTCGGCGATCTAAAATGCACGGATGAAATCATGCGGGCCTCGCTCAATCAGATTCTTCAACAGGTCTTGGAACCTTATCTGGCTCGTCGCCTGAATAGCATTGAGAAGGTATCGTCTCATATCCGTCGGCTCCTCTTAAACTTTGGCATCCAGGACCCCTGTGCAGCCATCCGGCAGTTTCTTCTGGATGGACAATTTTCGATGCTGGGTGGGGCCTTGCTGCAGGAACAGGATATTTATTTAGGCTATAAGCCCTATTCGATTGAAGATTTGCAGCTCCTTGCCAAAGGTGTCTGAGCCAGAGCCTTTATCCTCGATTGACCTTTTTCACGAGCCAACCGACAATCATCCATTCATGTCCCCCACCGAAGGTTGAATCGATGCTCCAAAAAACCAAGTCCTTGCTAGCCAAACGTGGCTTTCGATGGTTCCGCGACCTGATGCTATTGCTCTTGCTGGTCTATGCAGTGGAATACTGGCAATCGCGTCATTTAACCAAGGGTCTGCTTCCCGAATTCCTGAGGCTGGAATCTTTGCCGACTCTGGAAGCTCATACTCGCAGTCTTTGGAGTCCTGATCATTACACCGTCCTCTACGTGTTCGCTCCCTGGTGTGGAGTCTGTCGGGGCAGTGCCGCTAACATGAACAGTTTACCGAAGGATCGCTTTCATGTCGTATCCCTGGCTTTGAGTTGGGGGCAGGCGAGTGAAGTGGAAGAATTTGTTAAATCCACGGGCTTGAAAACACCGATATTGATGGGTAAAGAACGGGAAGAAGCCGCGCTCGGTATTGAATCCTTCCCCTCGTATCTCGTCATTGATCGCGAGGGACGGATTGTCAAAGCATGGAGCGGCTATACCACGACTTTGGGACTCTTTTTTAAAGGCTACTGGGCGCAGCTTTAGAATCCTGAGGTGGAAGATTGTCGATGAAGGCCTTCATATGCTTCGCTACCAGATGCGGTACTTCCACCTGAGGCGCATGGCCGACATCATTCAGCAGCACAAAATGGGCATTTTTTAGCATTTGATGGCCTTTTTTTCCATAGGCAACAGGGAAGAGTCTATCACGGTCTCCCCAGATGATCAGGGAGGGTGCGTTCACTTTGTGCAGATGCTCATTCATAAACAGTCGAAAGTATTCGGGATCGGTCTTGTCGGTGTGTCCACCAAAGGTCTGATCCACCAGTTGACCATACCAGTCATGGTTTTCGCGGAACTGATGGAAGAGAAACTCTTTCACGAAGGGTGGTAGAAAAGGTTGGCGGTGAAAAACTCTAGCCCAGAATTCTTCAAATTGCTCGAGTGTGCGGACTTGAAAGAGATTGATACCCTGCAGAATTTCGTCATAGATCGATTCATGATTGAAATCAATAATAGCTGCGCTATTGAGCAAGCAGAGCGACTTGACGATATCGGGGCGCACTAAAGCCAGTTTAAGCGCCATTGCTCCCCCAAGCGAATTTCCTACCACGTGGACGGCACCGATTCCGCTTTTATTGATGAACTCATCCAGCCACAGTCCATAGGATTCGGAGTTATACATTAATTCTGGGTGACGGAAGCTGTCGCCAAAACCAGGTAAGTCGAGAGCGATAACATTGAAGTCTTTGATCAGGTGATGAGCCAAGGCATAGGCGCCGTCTTTGCTATCGGCAAAGCCGTGAATGAAAAGAATCGTTTCGGCGTGGCCTTTATCGGCGATCCAGTAGTGAATCGGACCGGCTTCCAATTGAACTTCAAAAACTTCCGCGCCCAGCCAAAGGCGAGCGGCTTTGATATAAGTTCGATACATCGATCCGCCAGCTTTGACTTTAGCATCATAGCTTGTGCTGTGCAGACTGGTCTTGAGTTCGCCTAGCTTAGCCCAATTGATGTCCAGCACTCGCACCTGTTCCTTGGCCACGGCACTCCATTGCCTCGGCGTGCGTTGGAGTTGGCTGCGAAGATCTTGGCTTTGCTTCTGCCACCAAACACGAAGCTTTTCGTCAGCATGATCAGCCCAGTTGGATACGTTCTGGAAAAGAGTGTCGCTTTCGAAAAATTTATTCATGCTCAGGCCCTTGTATGGAGGATACTGTGTTCTACCAGAGGAGCCTATTCTGCACCATACCATTATTGAAGCATTGGGCGTGAGCCTGTATATATTTCACAAGTGGGTCATTCATCTCAGTGAACGAACGTTCTGATTTTAACAAAACATCTTTCTTCCAATCATAGATTCCCATGCGATTGGTTGCTGGATTCCAGCTCAAGAGTTGACTCTCACCGACTAGCAAATAGCTCGGTAGATCATAGAGAATGATGCCGGGGCGGGCAGCATTTTTCAAGAGACTGCTGCCAAACCGGCTATGAGATGCAGACTCTACTCCAAGGGCATCAAGAACGGTGGGCATGATATCCAAATGCTGAACGGGCATTTCTCGCCCCAGAAAAGGCAGAGGCTGATCGTTCATGATAAAAAGCAAAGGCACCCGATAGTGGCCCAACACGGTTTCATACTCAGGAAACTGGGCCTTCTGCGTGTGATCTGCCGTGAAAACAAAAAGCGTATCTTGAAACCACGACTGCTTTTGCGCGCTTGCATAGAATTTTTGCAAAGAGAGATCGGCATAGCCAAGACTTTCGTGAATCTCCAACTGGCCTTTAGGGAAACGATCCTTGTAAGCCAGAGGAATGGTATAGGGATGGTGGGAACTCAGGGTGAATATACTGGCAAAGAAAGCTCGATCATCCTCACCCAAACGCTTCACGACATACTGAAGAAAAGGCTCATCAAATATACCCCAGCGTCCATCATGATCGTTCGGGGCGGGATATTCTCGTGCGCCGACATACTGTTCAAATCCAAATCGATCGGCCATGACATCAAAGAACATCGTACCGTTGTCTCCGCCATGAAAAAACTGCGTTCGCATCCCCTGTTCTTTTAGTATCGAGGGATAACCTTGAACCTTGTTCGTTTGATAGGGCGAAGTGATGAAAGGTGCTTCCATCCATGCCGGGATTCCAGCAAGGATGGCTGGAAGTGCATCAATGGATCGACGGCCATTAGCAAATGCGTTGGGAAAGTAGCTGCCTTTCAGGGCTAGGCTTTGTAAAAAAGGCGTAAAAGTAGGCTGGCCGTTAGGAGGAAATACATACTCTTTACCAAAGCTTTCCAGGATCACGAGAACGACATTCCGAGGCCTTTTTTGTAAGGTGATAGAGCTGCCTTGACCGCTGTTGAGCAGAATCCGGCGGGCTTCCTCGTCGGTCATCCAGGTCTGGGATTCTAGCAGAGCTTTGTCGGAAGATTTGAGTAGGGTGAAAGAGCTGTTCAGAATGAGAATGCCCAAAGATCCGGTGTCACCCGCATAGGCTTGAGCAGGAATAAGAGGTTTGGTTTGCCAGCCACCTCGTCCTGCTAGGCTCAAGAGGGCCAAAATTAAGACAGCGCCCACGGCATGCGACCAGGGCTTTTCTCGGGACGTGCGGCGGAGAATTTTTGCAGTTAAATAGCCGATACCTGCTGCTATCAGCAAAATAAGCAAGGTGTAGTACCAGTAATAGACGGCAAGCTGCACGATCTGACTGAGAATATCCTGGGCAATTCTAAAGGAGTCACGAGTGAAGCGTTTGCCGGTGAATCGATAGTATTCAACATCGACAATATTTACAGCGAGGAAGAAGCCATTGATCAGACCGCTGCCTAGAGCTGTGCTGAGTTCTTGCCAACGGAACCACCTTTGCGGACAAGGCAGGAGGTAGAAGAGAAACAGAGCGGCATTGGTCAGGACGATGGCAGCCAGATCGTAGCGAGCGCCTTGAAAGAATGCTTGAAGAAGAAGTAGATTGCTCGATTCGTGAAACTGCGCTCGATTGATGAACCAAAACAGAACACGAACGGCTTCATAAACAGTCAGGAGTAATAGAGTCTGTAACAAAAGACGACGTAAAATTTGCAAGGATCCCCCCCCATGTCCATCCAGGCTCTGGGGAAGAATGCTAGCTCAATCCAGGACACTGTTCAAGAAAGCATGGCTGGACGGGCTATTTAGATCAATAGAATAAGAAAGGCTGGAATACTGTCCATTCGTACCTTGCCGAACTTCGCCTGCTACAGTTAAAGCGACCAGCTCGCCATTGACCAGCAGCGGACTGCCGGAATCACCTAGGCCTGTTGCTACGTACTGACCTGCTTGCACGTTGGCTTTGGTTTTAGTGACTCCTGTCATACTGAACATGCCATTGGCTGCGGATTTGATCGTATTTTGACCAAAACGCTTCACCCCAGCTCCTACGCCTGCCTGTGCGGTGGGAGAAGATCCGAAATTCTCATTATTGCCGTAGCCAACTAGAGTGACCGTATCGTTGACTCGAGGGGAACGACTGGCTATACGCAGAGTATCGGGTGCCGATCCTGCTGCAAATTCGAGGACGGCAAGATCGTTGGGATTGACTGCCAGCTGTGCGTCGCGATCGTACTCAGGATGAACTATGAGCTGTAAAGCCTTGGCTTTATATTCATAGGAAGGGGCTCCTTTGGAGTCCAGTCGAGCTTGGACGAGATAAATCTCCGGATGCGATTGTTCCAAATGTTTGACGCAGTGTGCTGCCGTCAAAACCTGGAATTCATTCACAAAAAAACCTGTGCAGATTTTGTTTTGGCCACCCTGCCCATCGATTGCTAAGAGCAGGACTACGGCCGGATAAGCAGAATTGTCGATCTCGATACCATTGGTTAGTTGAACCTGGCTGCGAGCCTTATCCTGTTTTCCACAAGCCGTGATAGAAGAAGCCATAGTCAGCATCAGCGAAAATATTTGCGGCATATTGCCAAAACTTTTGCGCATGGAATCTGTCTCCCTTCGTGAATACGGCGATCATGAAGTTAAAAATAGTCCCAAAGTTTACTGCTGTCCATGAGAATACTTGGTGCTTGGCCAAAAAAGGCAGTGAGTTGGATTTGCCACCGATTTTGCCCACTGCGCCCCAGGATTCGCAGCATTTACCACAATTTGTTATGGATGAGCTTTTTACTACGAAACATCGATGGCGAAGATTGGTGATTGCCAAAGCCTATCTTTTTTTCTTTGATCGTGGCATGAACCATGCACAATCCTTAAGTGAATTATGCAGCAAGGGAGTGTGACATCATGATCAAAAGAGCTAGCCGCCATCCAGCCGTTCATGGATTGTTCGCGGTCTTTATCCTGACGGTGCCTGGTTTTCTCCAGATGTGCGGTCGGAGTTCTCAAGACCCCAAATCGGTTCTGCGCATGGTGAATGGTAGCACTCCCACCCCGGATCATCCTGCTTCCTGGAGTGCGGTGGCTTTGGTCGATAAAAGCACTTCTGATCATTTTTGCTCAGGCACGATTGTCGCGGAAAATTTAATCGTCACAGCGGCTCACTGTGTCTTTGATAAAAGGCCGGAAGAGTTTCGGATCATGTTTGGTAAGGATACAAAATCAGTCGATTCGGTATTTCGCGATGCCGAGGCTAAGGAAACGTTTAAAAAGTTTCAAAAATTCGAATCCAATTTTGATATCGCCTGGGTTCGCTTCAAAGGTGGGCTTCCAGCAGGTTTTCGGCCCATTGAAATTTGGCATCAACCAGATCTTTTGCAGCCGCGCACACCGCTAACAATTGCCGGATACGGCCGTACGGCCTCCCAATGTGAATTTGATGATCCCAGCTGCCAGGGTGGTAAGTTGCTTTATGTCGATACGCAAACTCGTGAGTTTGTGAATCACGGCCGACTGTTTAATCTGATTGTGATCGGACCGAGGAAGGATCACGGACCCTGTTTCGGTGACTCAGGCGGACCTGCTTATTTGCAGAAGGATGGTCGGTGGTATGTGGTAGGCGATTTTATGGGCTGGGACAGAATTCTGGTGTCCGAGCAGATAGATACAATTTGTGATACAGGCGAAGCGATCTATAATTTTGTCGGTGATTTTGTGAGTTGGATCGAAGAGACATCGAAGCAAACTTTAGCTCACAATGAAAGCCTCAATCCTCGCCAATCGGCACCGATTCTCGAATTCCTGACGGAAGAACCGCAGTCTTTTCAGGGCTGGTGCCATTACAATAACCATCAGGATCCAGCTTGGTTTACGGTCCAAAGGCTGATCCGTCTGACGAGTGATTTCCGGATCCAAAGTGGAGACCCTGAAGGGGCGCGAGAGGTTTTTGAAAATTGTGAGGTGGCGGAAACTTGGCTTCGGAAAATGATTCAGGCTCAACCATCGCTCATGATTGCTGGCTTCGATCCGGCTAATTTTATCGATAGTGCTCGGCTCGAAGATATCCGGCCTCTCAAGGTGCTTGGTGATATGGGGCTTGAGGAGTTAACTCTCACGGACCACAGTATTCTTGACCTCAGCCCATTGGCAGCAATCAAGAGTCTAAAGAAACTGGAGATTATCGATAATATCGTTCGCAATCGTCAGGATTTGCTTGGCAAGGCTTCGCTGGCTATTGCTTCCTTTCCTCAATTGGAAGTTTTACATCTGCAAAATTCCGGAGCTATGCTGGATTTTGAGGGGTTAAGGCAGCTGAAGAATATTTACAGTCTGGATCTGTCATATTTGGAAGTGAATACTTTAAAAGGTCTCGACCAATTGCCTTTGCAGGAGCTGCGTCTTGATTCCGTGAAGAGCGAAGGTGGCATCGATCTCTCACTTATGGAAAATCTCCAGACGCTCTACCTGAGCAAAGTTTCGCTCCTGGGTTTGGCGACCAAGATGAATCAATTGGAATCTCTTGAGCTCCTGGAAGTGACTGGCCTTAAGAATCTTCCGCTTGAAGCTGCCGCGTTGAAGAAACTATTCCTTTATGCCAGCGATTGGACTGGCGAACTAAAACTTAATCCGTGGCCGAAAATGGAAGAAATTTCGCTCTACAGCAATCCCAATATGAGCAGTGTCAGTGGCCTTTCTAATTTCCCCCAGTTGCGCTTTCTGGAAATCTCGGAAAACAATCTCCAGACAGTCGGCGAAATCAGTCAGATGCCCCAGCTTCGCGTCCTGACACTCACCCAAAATAATCTGACAAGTCTACCTGTGCTGCTCAATCTTCCCAAACTGGAAAAACTCGATCTTGGCACGAATAAGCTAAGCTCTTTACAAGACCTCGGCAGTATACCAAGCCTGGAATACCTCGATGCCAGTCATAATCCTCTGCAAAACCTGGATGGTGTGGCCAAGTTCCCTTTGCTCAAACGTTTGGTTCTGCAGAATGAAAAGGGTGAGGGACTAACAAATCTTCAGGGAATGCGTGATTTGCCGCAATTGACCGAGCTGAATATTGCTCGGAACTCCGTGCATGACTTGCGGGAAGTCCTGCCTTTGAGCCAGCTCGAGGTTCTTATCATCAATGACAACTTTATTGAAGATCTGAGTCCACTGAAAGCTTTGCCAAAGCTGGAGTATATTGAAGCTGTAAACAATCCCTTAAAAAATAAAGCATGTCCCATTACCAGCAAAGCGGAGGCCTGCCGCTTTGAGTGGATGTACATTTCGCGAAATGGGCCTATTACCTTCGCCGGTTCCTTACGCGCCCAATGAGC
>JBGSRE010000999.1:0-5244 GCA_041737755.1 Oligoflexus sp. | reverse complement strand
CATCATCGCCCGGCTTGATCCATGCGATGTCGTCACCGATGGTGGTCACTTTCCAGCCTTCAAATCCAGCCGGAGGCACGATCATAGCAAAGTTTGTTTTGCCGCAGGCGCTGGGGAATGCTGCCGAGATATAAGTTTTTTCCCCAGTGGGAGATTCCACGCCAAGAATCAGCATGTGCTCCGCCAACCAGCCTTGATCGCGTCCTAGAACGGATGCAATCCTCAGAGCGAAACACTTCTTACCCAAGAGGGCATTGCCGCCATAGCCGCTGCCATAAGACCAGATGGCGCGTTCTTCTGGGAAATGGACAATATACTTCGTTTCACGATTGCAAGGCCAGGTAACATCTTTTTGGCCGGGAGCAAGAGGGGCGCCGACAGAGTGAAGACAGGGAACAAAATCACCATCACCCAGGACATCGAGAACTTTTCGTCCCATTCTGGTCATGATTTTCATATTCACAACGACGTATGGCGAGTCGGATATTTCGACTCCGATATGGGCAATGGGAGAACCCAAAGGTCCCATGCTAAACGGGATTACATACATCGGCCGACCACGCATCGAGCCACGGAATAAATTGGTCAGGGTGACCTTCATTTCCGCCGGTTCGGCCCAGTTATTCGTTGGACCAGCATCTTGCTTGCGTTGGCTACAAATGTAAGTCCGATCTTCGACTCGGGCAACATCACTAATGTCAGAGCGGGCAAGAAAACTATTCGGACGCTTGGCTGGGTTGAGTGGAATGAGCATTCCACTCTCGACCATGAGCTTATTCAAGCTGTCGTATTCTTCTTGAGTACCTTCGCACCAATGCACGGATTCTGGTTCGCACAGTTCGGCAACATCTTTGACCCACTGAATAAGCTTCTGGTTTTTCACATAATCGGGAACCAGATTTTGCGACGACCAATTTTTTGACTCTTGACTACGATTCATAACTTACTCCCAATCGAGATCAGTCGAACTCCGCTTACACCACCAATTTTGTCTTGGTTGCCGTTTTGCGGGTCTTTGACCACCTGTCCTTCATGCGTCTTGATCTTTGCTCCGAGATCACCACCTGGTCAAGCGCAAAAGTACGACGGGAAAAGGATGGAACTGACTCGATCTTACATCCGTGAGACTTTCCGACGCTGGATGAGCGTCCAGTCAACGAGGATCTGCAGCTATCATTCGCCGACAACTTGCCAGAACTCGCCTGTCTGTTCGGGATTTTCGATAAATAGACCGGTTTGGCCATCTGCCCCAAGAGCGAGAAAAGAACCGCGATAGCGAGGCAATCGTATGACGCCCTGGTCCGTTGCAAATTCTATTTCACCTTCGTGGACCAGTTGACTGAGAAATCCCGGTAAAGGATCCGGACGAGCGGAAACAGGGTTCGCAAGCTGTGGTTCATCTTTCTGCAATCTCAGCCGAACAGGCGGATTTTCCGCTGTGAGTTTTACCGGCTTCTCGGCCACTGGCTCTGGAGATTCGACCTTTGCCGGAGATTTCGTTTCAGCTGCTGCTCCTTGTGTTTTAGGCTGGCGTCCAAATATTCCATTCAGCAATTCTATTTGTTTTTGCATGAGCTGGACCTGCTGCTGCAGAACCTCTCCAAGCGTGGCTGCATCCAAATCAGGTATGTCAAGGGCAGAAGCTCCCAGAACGGCTGAAGTTTTGGAACTGTGGCTTGATGGCAACGGCTGGGTTTCACTCGGAGCCATGGGTAATATTTTCTGCATATGCTGGGCCAGGGCCCCCAGATGTGGCAATTCATTTTGCAGCATGTTGAGACTCATTTTGATGCCCCATTCTTTCTGCAATTTGAGCGACCACTGGGTCAAAAGAAGTGAATCCAACCCCAGCGATTGCCATGCGGCTTCTTCGCTGAGCTTATGGGCTTCAATTCCAGTGAGCAAGACCAGGGAATCGGTTAAGTTTTTTAACCAGCCCGTCGCACCTTGCGGGGCTCTCATCGGCAGTTCAATGTCGCCTGACGATACTGCTGCTGATTTCGATCGATCCAGCCGTGAAGAATCGATAGACTCGGGATTTCTTGGCTCCAGCCAATGCTTTTCACCAAGAAATGGATAAGCAGGAGCGGAGACAAGAGTGCCTTGTTCGGCTACAAAGAGTGGGATTCCATAATTGGCCAGTTCGCTGACAGCTTGCAGAAAAGCCGCCTCTTCGCCGCCGATCACCGAGCTTTTTGTAAGCAGGGCTTGGGAAGGCCAACGACCTTCTTCGCGTAAGACTTGCTGCACGAAACGGCTGAGGGCATCGCGTGGTCCGACTTCTAAAAAGAGCCCATGGTGCTGGGAAGCAGCATACTCAATGGCATCAGCAAAGTTTACTGCTTGCCTTATCTGTTGCACCCAATAGTCGACCGTAGCGATGCGATCCGCTAGTAAAGGCTTAGCATCCAGGGCTGAAATAACCGGATAGCGAGGCGCGTGGAATTTTATATTTTGAATGGAACTACGGAAGTCTTCCATGATGCCATCCATCATCGGTGAATGAAAGGCATGGGAGGTTTCCAGTTGTTTGAAAGCAATTCCTTTGGATTTTAGCAGAGGCATCAACGCTTCAATGCTCTTCTGCTCGCCTCCGATCACACAGGATTCGTTGCTATTGATCACGCAGAGGCTGATATCACGAGGCAAAAGGCTGTTGATCCTTTCTTGGGTGGCGCGCAGAGCGAGCATGCTGCCTTGTGGAGCAGCTTGCATATGGAGCGCGCGGTGATAAACGAGATGCACGGCATCGTCCAAAGAAAATACTTCGGCGATCGCGGCAGCCGTAACTTCACCAATACTATGTCCCATCAAGGCGACTATGGGCAGACCGCAATCGATCAGACTGCGTGCCAGAGCCCATTCGAGACAAAATAGGGCCGGCTGAGTATAGAGTGTGGACTGCAGGAGCGGCACTCCATTGGCTTCTACTCCATCCAAAGCGGCTTGCAAATCAAGATCAAATCGCTGGGTGAAAGCCTTGATTGTCTTTTGGTAGTGTCCGGCAAACCGTGGCCATGCCCGTGCGAGATCCTGGCCCATTTTTGGGTATTGGCTGCCTTGGCCTGGAAACATCATGATGATTGGTGGGGTTTTATCTGGGTAGAATTGAGGCGCTTTGTACAGTTTCTGCATGAGCTGCTGCAACTCTTCGGCATGAGAGCCCGTTACGCTCTGGCGATAAGAGAAACGAGATCTATGACGACCCATCGTGTAGCTGAGTTCATGCAGTGGAGCCCTTGGCAAGACCTCTATCAACTCGGGGATATAGCGCTGGCAGCTTGAAGGGTCCTTGGCTGACCAGGATAATGTCGTCCATGGATCCAAATCGCGACTTGGCGCAGCAGTTTGGCGATGAGGGGCGGCTTCAATGAGAACATGGGAATTCGTCCCGCCAACTCCAAAGGAACTCACCCCAGCCCTCCGATACTGCGGATTCGACCAGACCTGACGAGACTGCGGTACATGAAAGGGACTCTGCTGCAAACGCAGCTCTGCATTCAAGGGATAGGCATGCAGGGCAGGGGGAATAATGCCTTTGTTGACCACCAGCGCAGCCTTGATCAGACCTATTGTTCCTGCTGCTGCTGTGAGATGGCCGATATTGGCTTTTACGGATCCCAGAGCGCAGAACTGTTTATCAGAAGTAAAAGTTTGGAAAGCCACTCGCAGACCTTCAATTTCCATGGGATCACCAATCGGAGTAGCAGTACCATGGCATTCCATATAGGAAACTGTGCGTGGGGACCAACCCGCTCGCTCGTAGGCCTTACGAATGACCTGAGATTGACCTTCAATACTGGGTGCGGCGAAGCTGGTCTTTTTTCGACCATCATTATTGACCGACCAACCATGAATAACGGCATGAATGCTATCGCCATCTGCGATCGCGCGGTCGAGCCGTTTCAGGACGACGACGGCGCTCCCATCCGAAAAAAGTGTGCCTGTTGAAGCGGAAGCAAAGGGTCGGCAGTGGCCATCACGGCTGAAGATACCGCCCTCCTGATAGAGATGACCACTGGCCATCGGGGCATTTACCGACGCCGCGCCCGCGACCACGATATCGGCTTCGTCCGTTAACAGGGTTTTAATAGCTTCCACGACGGCGACCAGGGAAGTGGAGCAGGCCGTATGAACGGATACAGCAGGCCCACGCAGATCGAGCTGATAGGCGATATGGGTGGCGACGTAATCCTTATCATTGCCCATGGCAGCGAGGAATTCCTCCTCCGAGTGCGGAGCCGCATGACCCATCATCACATTGCGAGTTTGATAGGTGATCGAACCGACACCCGCATAGACGCCGATGCGAACGGATTGCCGACGATGCGCCCAGCCCGCATCTTCCAAGGCTTGCCAGCAGGTTTCCATCAGCACTCTTTGCTGAGGATCCAAAAAGCTAGCTTCACGGCGATTCATTTCGAAGAATTCGTGATCAAATCGATCGCCATCAATCACGCCACGAGCGCGAACATAATGAGGATGTTTGATAAGCTTGTCTGGTAGCGAAGGATCCAGTTCGTTACTGGAAAAGTGGGTTATACCCTCGCGGCCTTCCTGAACCATATCCCAGAACTCATGCAAATTTTGAGCTCCTGGAACTTTACAGGCCATGCCGATAATAGCGATGGCGTTGGCTTCGCTAGCTTTGGGTAATGCAGGGCTCTGTGGCTCAGTTGAAGCAGGATTCAATCCTTGGTTTTGGCTATCCTGCCAAAGTTGAAGAGCTAAGTTTCGAGGATCGAGATGAGTATAGAGATGAGTAATAGGCAAATGAAGTTGCAGTTTCTCGCTTAGAACTTGCCTAACCTTGATGGCTAGAAAGGAATTGCCGCCAAAGTCAAAGAAATTGTCGTCCATTTCCATACGCGCAGGATAAAGAACAGTATTGAAAGTATCCAGTACTAGATCCTGTATCCTCGCCAGTTCCTGGTCAATTGCCGCAGGCGGCAGCTCCTGGACTTGGACGTGTGGCTGAGCTTCTAAGATGGGTTGAGTCTCTGGTATTGATACCAGCGGCCTTGACTCCTCTTTTGGCAAATCCAGTGGCGGCTCTGCAATGTAAGCTGGCACTTGATTTGGCAATCTTTCAGCGACCAAGGCCGAGTTGAAGAATTTTTCCTGCACCCAAATCTGGAGCGTGCGGATAAAGCGCTGGCGATCTTCAACCAAAGAAAAAATATGATCGAATCACAAAATTCTGGAAGGTGCTGTGGTTGACTTGGAAAAAATCACTGGTCAAAA
>JBGSRE010000939.1:0-1932 GCA_041737755.1 Oligoflexus sp. | reverse complement strand
CCACGAACATTCGCTATCTCCCAAAAATTCCGAAGGGAAATGGCCTGGCGTCAGCTTTGCAAAAGGCTTCTCGGGCATCGAGTAAAGGCTGAAACCCATGAAGAAGTTCCCGATGCGGCGGATTTATCTTCATCCGATTTAAAAGCGATCTTGCATTCTAAGCATGCTTATCTCTATTTATCCGCGCCCCAGCATCGGCTTTATTGCAGATAGAAAATTTTTACTTGTCAAGCCAGCAAACCATCTGTAACACTTCCCGCATCTCCTCACAGAATGTTTCGATTGGTGGGGCATTTTACTTCAAGGACGTGCGGATTATGGCCAATGAGCAGCAGCAGATAAGAGTGCTTTGCAATGGCAAGGAAACCACAGGCCCTGCAGAAATTTCTGTGCTTTCCTCGCGCGATGCCGCCCTACGTGGACTGAAGGCTTTTGCTATGACAGCCCTGGCTGCTCTTTGCACGATCATGATCCCTGGGGTCCATTTCCTTTCTGTACCTTTAGGTTTACTAGCCTCACCTGTTATTGGAATTCTGGTTTTCCTCAAAGGCCGAGCTTCGATAAAAGGAATGCTCGGGGATTTTTTATGCCCCCAGTGCTCGGCCGCCAATCACATGGACTATCAAGAAGGGAAGCCTCCCTACTTTGGATCCTGCCAGTCCTGTAAAAATCCTTATCAAGTTTTTCCATTGATCGAGTCTTCTCGCACTGATTAACGGAAAGCCAGTAATTTTTTGAGGAAATAGTATTATAATACCAAGTTATGGTCGTGCGGGTTTCTCGCTTACGCGAGTCAAACCTTGACCCTTCCGAGCTTGCTCAGCGACAAGTTCAGTATCCGGTATGTAGCTCGCAAAGAGGTGATCGCAAAAGCTGGTAAAGTAGCCATAGTTGCCTTCGATGCGGGCATGATGCAAGGCATGGGCCGCGGAAGAGTGGAGGAAAGTGAAGATTTTGCCCCGCGGTAGCCACTCAACATTGCTATGCTGCATAATGCCAATGATCGCGTTGCTAGCGGCTGCCAGCAAGAGCATAGTTGGACTTAGACAATCAAGCTGCGAAATGATAACCAACCCTCCGAGAAAGCCCAGAGCATAACTTTGCCGATCAACAAGCGACTGATACAATACGGAAATCGGCGAGCATACCCGTGCTCGATGATGGATTCCATGAAACTTAAACAAGAGCCGGCGATGCTGCAAACGGTGAACAAAATAAAACCAAGCTTCAAAGAACAAAAAATGTACCGAAAAAAATCCTAGATCCTGGAGCCAGGTGGTCTTGGAAAAGTGCAGCCACCCAAGCTGAAGCAAGACGAAAAGCACAATGACATCACTTGCCAGCACCAGCAGTCCTTGCTTGATTTCGTTCCGAAACTGCATCCTTGTGATTGCAACGCGAAATATTTTCCTTTTTTGCAGAAAAAACACAAGAGCATAGCCGAGCGCTAAATAGATAATTTCTCCCAAGTGATGGTTAAAATAGCGAAGGGCAGCAAGTTCAAAAAAGCCAGTTGTCTGGATATTTGGCAACATCGCCTGCTCAATCAGATAATCCAAGGTACCTTTCTCGTAGATACTCATACCCTACTCCCGGCCATATGATTCCAATAGAACCAGCTCATGCATAACTCGGCAGATGGCTTCGTTTGGAGCATTATCGTGACTGACCATTCTTATGTCGAAAGATTGAACCGTTTCCTGGGTATGCCTGGGAAAGCTAGGCAACACTCTCATTGCTTTGGCTTGGGCACGGCGGCAGGGCTTCGGTTCTGCTTTGCAATCGAGGGACTTCGATTGTGAACTTGGAGCCGATCCCCTTGGTGCTTTCCACCAAGACCGTGCCGCCCAGGTCACGGACTAAGGCAAATAGGCCCTCGCTGCCAACGCCACGACCAGCGAGAAGGGTGACTGTGGTCTGGCTGCTATAGCC
>JBGSRE010000899.1:0-2640 GCA_041737755.1 Oligoflexus sp. | reverse complement strand
GACCCAGCCAGGTCATATCCTCTTTGGTGTTGGTGAAGCCGCCGCTGAGGGTCGTGGCAGGCAGGAGCTGATCCAGGCTGTTGCTTGGATAGTAAACGATCGCAGAGCGGTAGCCATTGACTCGAGTGGTGGGTGTAGTGGAAGCGACTTTGAACGGACCGATCACTCCAGGATCATAGAGAACTTCCGTTTCGACAGCGTTCAGCTTCGAACTCCAGGACTGCCGATCCTGACCAGATCCACAAGACACCAGAAATGCCGACAAAAGGATCCATACGAGCTTCCGCATAAGCGATCTCCCCCCTGTGACTCACAAAGTTATACTACGACATATATGTATGATCTTAGTGGTAGATAGCTACATTTAGGTATTCAAAAAATCTAAGTCTCTGGCTGTTTCTTTTATTTAAGAAATACTTGCCAGAAAAAAGCCGCTCATCCATCGCTCACCCAAGCGACTCTTATCATTGGCATCAAACCTGCAAATTACTAATGCTCCAAATCTCTGCCTTCGGGATTCGGGTTGGCACAGAGTCAGAGAGCAGTTTTTACCCATTGCGGGCGAAAGCAATTTCATCATCCATCGAAAGGGAATTCATCATGAAAATCTCCGAACGGGACATGCGAGAGGCGATTGGAAGCGAACTGGCGGATATTCTTCATCGACAGAAAACCATAGTCAGATGTAACGAGAAGCTGCATCTGCTTGATGACGATAAAGTGAAGGACGAGTTTCGGACCATGGCCGAAGAGGATGAGAACAATCTCCGCCTGCTGGAAACGGTGATCAGCAAATACGGGATCCGAATGGAACCGAAAGGCGCGGTCATTCGCATCGCCGATACTCTGAGTGATATCTTGGGTGATTCAGCAGCGCTGCCGCTGGAAAAACTAGGAGCTTATACTCTACTCAAACAGAATCAATTGATGAGCAGTCATCTCCTCCATAAATCAGTACTGGAAGCTGCCGCCGACATTAAGCTAGCACTTGCACTTTTTGATGAGGTCAATGCATGCTTTTCCCGACATGTTAGCGATCTGACGACACTGATGGAAGCGAGTGCTTTGGAATGGTTTACCGGCAAAGAACCGGATGTGGGATTGTTCAGCCGCGCTCGGGATGCCGTGTCCACCCTTGCCAGCATGGTCATGGGCAAGATGGCTAAACCCGCTGACGAAATGAGCGTATTAAAAAATTTAAAAATGGATCATAGAAAGACGGAAATCCTCTTCCAAGAAATCCAAGGAACGGAAGATCAAAAACAGGCGATCGATCTCTTTCATCAGCTGAAAGCCGACTTAACGTCTCATTCTCTTGCCGAAGAAGAAACCGTCTATGCCTACTTTCAAAAGTCTCCCACTCTGCAACAGTTGATGCAAGATTCGCAGCAGGATCATGAGGATATACGTTCCCTCTTGGATGAAGTCAGTGATGTCCTGGATGATCGAAATAAATTTCTCGACAAACTAGAAGATCTGCACGCGCTGGTGAGTTTGCATGTGCAGCGGGAAGAGGATGAAGCTTTCGCCTTAATCGAAAAAATCTCCACAGAAGATGAATTGAGGCTGCTCTCGGAATCCTTCCTTCAAGAAAAGAAAAAAATCCAGAAAAATGTCGGCGTGGACGAAATCATTGCCTCGGCAGCTAGCGAAGACCTAGACTCCAGGACATCCCCACCTTCCGCCTCGTAGGCCATGGAGTGAACCCAGGTCTTACTGGGTTCACTGGCCTTGGCCTGATCGCTTGGAGACGACCGATTACTCAGCGAATTCAGTATAATTACAGGCGGATTGTGGGGTTGAGCTCAAACTGCGAGTCCTGAAACCAGTGGCCTCGAGTTTCGAATAGATGGAGTCGAGGTCACTTTGAGCAAGTTCAGGAGTGCGAGAGAGGATCCAGATTGGATTTCGGAAAGGGGTCGACACGACTGCATAACGGTAGTCGTCAGCCAGCTGAACGACCCAGTAGTTGGAAAAAGGCAGGCTAAAGCCGCCGAAGCTGACATTCAACTTGGCTGGATTCTGGGTTGTCAGAGCCTTTCCATCAACGACGTCGAGCTCACCTTCAGCCGTGACTTTGCGACAAGTATTAACAACTCGAAGGGCAGACGCATCGATCACACTGTAGTCTGCGGTTACACAGACGCAATCTTTTTGGAACACTGGATTGGTCGAAGCCACCTGGTACCAGCGACCGACGAATTCACTGACTTCGAGATTCGGCACCACACTAGGGAATAATCCCTGGGCGAAAGAAGCCGTGCTCAGAGTCAAACCAGCAGCCAAGCTCAGAATTTTTTTCAACATCGCTTACCCTTTTTCTTAAGTTGACATGTAACCCTTAGCGGGTTCCTCGTCACGTTTCGTATAGGAACTTAGCCTCGAACTCAAGAAGGATCTCGCTGCTTCCTACCAATCGATAGGTACAGCGACCCAGCGATCTTGAATCCTTTGCCTGCCTTTTCGTCTAAGAGACGATCCGAAAGACACCTGGATGCAGCGCCGCATACAGATGTTTTTTTTCAATAGTTTCTTCGTTCGTGCAAACAACTTTCGCACTGAAGTCTGGGCTGGGTTCGCCCCCTTAACAATGAGCGAAGCTGGCCTCAATTTTAAGTGATCCCTTGCATCGGACCCCAA
>JBGSRE010000869.1:0-2120 GCA_041737755.1 Oligoflexus sp. | reverse complement strand
CTCTCAAAATTAAGTGTTGCTATCCGACTCGATCAGTTCCTTGATCCGACCCAGTTCGTTATCCGCAAGTGACTTAAGCACTTTCCTTGAGAGATCGGTTTTCAATTCAAAGGACTCATTTCGATCCGATAAAGTCGCCTTAATGTGAGTCATGCGTCCGTCTCCAATGGATTCCAATTGGAAATCCCAGAGGAGATAGCCAGCTGTAATCGGAAAAATCTTGCGGCTGCCTTCATGCAGGAGCGGATCCCCTTCATCAACCATGCTGCGGACTACCTCAAACGGTTTATCAATCACAATGGATCTTTCGATGTCATGCGGGGTGTGCAAAGGTGGACGGTGAAAGACTCGATAGACGGGACAATATCCACTCCAGCCGCGTAGAAGCATGGCGAAGCCTGCGACTTTTTGCATTGAATCTTTAGAAGATGATTTTCTCAGAAAGCCATGGACGATTGCCACGCAACCCACGGCAAACGAAAAAAGGCGTTCATGATTCGAAATATTTGGGTGCATACGTCCCCCCGTAGTAAAACATTGAACGATTACCTTTTCATATATGCCATGCGACAAAGCTTCCGGATCCAACGTTTTATTGATCGAGTACCGTAGGTGTCCCAAGTTCTGTTCCCAGAACTTCATGTACCTCTTCTGACCAGTTAGCGCGAGCATCGCGCATCCCCAACTCTCGAATGACCTTGAAGTGGCGAGATAGTCTCTAGAGATGGGAAATCTCAGTCTTCCTCGATTTAATCGTCGCAGTTGAGTTTCGCTTGCAAAAAAGAGAGGACTTTCTGAAAAAGAAATATCAATTTGATAGCTCGACTTGAATTCTTCCTATCTTGCATCCTCTTTCAAAGAGACTCGCCGATAGAGCTTCTGAACTTGACGCGACAAGCAAAAACAAGCGAACTCCATCAGATGATGGATGGTTTTGGATTGATCTTAGGGACTAATAAATCTAGTAAGTGATTCGACCCGATAATCATCAACCAATCCAATCCCTACTTGAGCTGACAAACGAGGACCAACCAACTTTCCTTTGGCAATCGAGTCAAACAAAATAAATACTCTTACTGACCACTTTGCGGTGCTCCCTTAGAAGCAGCGGAGTGGTCAGGGCGACCCGAAGCGCTGCTCTGTCGATTTCGAGCTTCTCTGCCTCGATGATTGCCTTGCCCTGATGGTCCTATATTGCCTCGTTTATTATCCTGGCCTTCCGCGACGTCGATCTCGTTTTGTCGAATATCTTGCTCAGACATCGCCAGGGCATGTTTTGATGCTTCACCTCCCGAGTTCTGCTTGCCCTTGTTATGCTCCTTCCCTTTTTCTTTGAGCTCAGCTTCTTTAGTTTCTTCCTGTCTTTCTATACTTAGTTTACTTGGCATTGTAATTTATCCTTTGTCAGATGAAGTGCAGAGTCTCTTCCTGCAATTTGGTGTCCAAATACGGAAAATATCCAAAAACTATGCTGCCTATGTTTTGAACATCAAGCCAAAAGCTAGGAGAAATAAACAGTTGTGGCCAAAAATTTGATTTTAGCTGGGTGGAAATCGTTAGAGGCATCTTAGGGTTCTGTGATCTTTTTCGTAGCTTAACCTTTATGGCTTTATGAATAGGCGACGAGAGTACCCCGAAGTTTTGACCGACGCTCGCAGATCACATAGATGGTTCGATAAAGTTGCAGTAGCCAAATCAACTATCCCCTCTAAAGAGGCAGGCATGATGAAAGGAAACTGACTTAATGCTGTGGTTTAGCACACTCATTTAGCGATAATTTCTCACGTACTCTCATTCTATTGCAAGATTCTCAGTGATACCAAAGGTACCACCAAGAGCAAGCTAAAGGCATGAAAGTTGCGATCCAACTCTGGTCCCGAATCACCTTTTGGCCTGCGGAGGATTATCATCAGAATTACTATGAAAGCAAAGGCGATGTTCCCTACTGCCATCGGAATCGGGAGCTCTTTGCTCGTTCTAAGTAAAACGTTTGGACGAGTCACTGACTATTCTAAGGGCAACCGTTCAGCTCAAGCTATCAAACTCTGCCCTGCTTGAGACTTTAATTCGGTCAATTGAAATAAGGTACTAGGCAACTCCAACTGCAGGACGAAAGGAAT
>JBGSRE010000802.1:0-10168 GCA_041737755.1 Oligoflexus sp. | reverse complement strand
TGGAACACCTGAGATGTTGCTGTTATTGGTATGAAGGCCTTTAATGGCAAACTTAAGCGATTGAGCCATGGGTGGGTGCTCACATAGGTGGGTGTAGAATCATTGAGGAAAAATGGAGCCATGAACAGTGTAACTTTGTGGCTTTCCCTTTTCATGTCCGGCCCTTATCAACTGTTCCTGGCGCGATCAGCTTAAAAGCTTGTCAAATGCAGGAGGCAACACCTAAAACTATTCAGCAGTTAGCAAAGGGTAAACCCTGCTTCTCTGACCTTATGTTAGTTTATCGGTAAAAGTTCAAGCACTTGAAGGGCCAGGCATGCAATTTAAGAAAATATTCTTCCACATTCTTCAGCCAATGATTATTTCAGCCCTCTTATTCACCGCTTGCGTCGAAAAAGATGTGGATCCAAACGATCCGGCTGCAGCTTTTGCCAGAGCCCGAGAGTCCTACGATGACGAGATGTACGAAATCGCCATCCAAAAACTAGGAGAATTCAAATCACGTTTCCCTTATTCGAAACATGCCCCAGAGGCAGAATTGATGGTGGCCAACAGTCAATATTTGCTTGGCCGTTACAGTGAGGCTGCAAGCTCTTATGAGCAATTCACCAAATTGCATCCCAAACATGAGCAGGCAGAATTTGCCCAGTTTCGTGTTGGTGAATCCTATTGGGCCGAAGCCCCTGACTCTATCGATCGTGAACAAGACTCAACACTCAAAGCGATTAGCGAATGGGATAAGTTGATTGCCAATTACCCGAATAGTCCAAATGCTGCCAAAGCCAAAGAATTTCTCCAACTCGGCCGTCGACGTGTCGCTGAGCATTCCGAATTCATCGCCAAGTTTTATTGCAAACAGGAAATCTACCATGCTTGCGCGTATCGTTATTTGAAACTCGCCGAGCAGTATCCACAATTTAAAGATCTTACTAAGAAAGCCTATGCCCAGGCCTCGTTGGCTTTTGATGAGATGTCTAAACAAAAATCCAAGGATGAGCAAAGCGACGCTAATATTTATTTCAAATCCATGTCATCCAATGATCTTAAACAAAAGGCGGAAGAGTTAAAAGGCAAAGCGGCAAGCGTTACCCCCTAAGCCACCTTCTCACGAACTCCTCTTCAGATTAGGATGGGTATAAGTCGCGCCTCAAGTCCCAACTTGTTCGCGACGACAAGCCCTGCATGGGCGATGCCCATTTCTGAAAGGGGCTTATTCTATGTATCTTGGCCGACTCAATATTTTGTTGCTTGTTAGTTTGGCGACCTCATGCCAGACAATGCCAGAGCCAGCCACCGAAACGCATCTCGAAATCACTGCAGAACAAAGTGTACCCGTCATTCCATTGCCTGACGAAGTCGACCCCACGTATACCCAGCGCTACTGCAAGGATGATGTGTATAGTCTTTATATACAAGAAAATTATCTTCATCAGTTCCGCTACGACCCCTCAAAAAAAGATAAAAACTCACGACGACTCAAGCAAGAAGCCAACCTGGAAGCTTATCGAAAGCTAAACAGTAGCTTGCCATTGTTTTTCGGCGGCATCCCAGTCGAAGCCACGCCTCGTGTCTATGCCTGGATCGAATATTTTACGGGGCGCGGGCGTATGGAATTTCTACAATGGATGGTGCGCAGTGAATCTTTCCGGCCACTTGTTGTACCTATGCTCGAAAAAGAAGGCCTGCCCAAGGAACTGTTTTTTCTGGCGATGATTGAATCGGGATTTAGTAATACGGCTTTCAGTCGTTCTGCGGCTTCTGGCACTTGGCAATTCATGAAACCGACGGCAAAACACTATGGACTTCAGATTAATTATTGGGTTGATGAAAGACGTGATCCTATCAAGTCAACACTGGCTGCGGCTCGCTATTTAAAGGACCTCAATAAGCAATTTCGCGATTGGTACTTGGCAGTCGCAGCTTACAATGCCGGCCCAGGTAAAGTCATTCGAGCGATGCAGGCGATTAAAAGTCGCGACTATTGGACCATCTCCAAGACGCCTCACCTATTGCCAGAAACCAAAAACTACGTCCCCAAGTTACTGGCGGCTTTGATCATTTCCAGTCATCCGGAAAATTACGGCTTTTACGTAACGCCGGATATTCGCAACACGACACCGCTGACGACTATTGCCGTAGAACATCCCTATCGTCTTGCCGAAATTGCCGAGAAACTCAGCATTCCTCCTCGCGAACTCCAGCGCTGGAATCCAGAGATTCTCCGTGGTATTACCCCCCCAACGCGCGAGGCTAAACAGGTCGCTTATCAACTTCGCCTGCCCAAGCCCCTGGCGAGCGAGTTTGCTGTCATTGAAAGCGACCTGAATCAACTGACTGTCCAGGATGTCCAGTTGCATCGCATTCAAAAGGGCGAGACTCTCGACAATATTGCGAAGCGCTATCGGATCAGCGTCAAAGATCTTTTGCACATGAATCCCGAACTCCAGCCACAAAGACTCAAACCAGGGCGCACTATCGCCGTACCAGTCCCCAGCATCATGACCGGCATGAACTGCGTAAAGCAGCCTTGCCAGGCGTCTTAGAGCACAACCGACTCATACGTAATAATCTGACGCAGGCGGTGACCATCTTGCAGGAAAAAAGCAGGACGAGTCCCTTTTTCATGCGTATAAAGGTTAGGCATCCAACATGTGTTGAGAGGTCTCCATGCACGATAACCCATTTGTAAAACCAAGGCTGTTTTGCCCTGGGCCTACTCCCGTGCCGCTAGATATAGCTGCAGCGGCGCTGAACACCAATGTCTACCACCGCACAGATGGCTTCCGGCAGATCGTCTTAGATTGTCGCCGCATGTTGCAGCCCTTTTTCGGAAGTGCCGACGCACCTCTGATTCTCAGCAGCTCCGGTACGGGAGCTTTGGAATCAGCCCTTGTTAATCTCACCGATGTTGGCGATAAAATTTTAGTCATCAATGGCGGAAAATTCGGGGAGCGCTGGGAAAAGCTAGGCCAAGCCTATCAGTGCAAAGTTGTGAGCTATACGATTCCTTGGGGAACGTCGCCTGATATTCAAGTCTTTAAGAAGCTTCTCTCAGAACATCCAGACTGTAAGGCCGTGTTTTTTCAAGCCAACGAAACTTCCACTGGCGTTGCTTATCCGGTGAAGGATTTAGCGGCGGCAGTGCGATCCGTTTCGGATGCTTTTATATGTGTCGATGCAGTCTCCTCCTTGATTGCCCAGGTCATAGCCATGGATGATTGGAGCATCGATGCAGTGGTCGCAGGCAGCCAAAAAGGTTTTGGTATTCCTCCAGGCCTTAGCTTCATCAGTCTTTCCAAGCGCGCTTGGTCACAGATTTCCAATCGACCAAAGTTTTACTTTGATTTGGTCAAGGAAAGAGCCGGACAGGATAAGGGTGAAACCGCTTGGACCCCAGCGACGACCTTGATTCTTTCTCTCAAACCAGCCCTTGAAGCCTTGGTCGCTGTCGGTCCGATCGGCTGTGATAGATACCACGCACGCATGGCCCAAGCCTGCCGCAATGCTGCCGAGGCGATAGGTCTCACTTTACTTGCCCAGAGCCACCCGTCTCAGGCGCTGACGGCTGTTCGCCTGCCAGAGAGCATCGATGGGGCTGCTTTGGTAAAAACTTGTCGCGAGCAGTACGGCGCTATCTTTGCTGGCGGTCAGGATCATTTAAAAGGCAAGATCATTCGCATAGCCCATCTGGGTTTGGTCGATCATCTCGATTTAATCGGTGCTATAGCAGCCTTTGAAATGGGCTTACAAAGTATGGGCTACAGCCATGCGCTCGGCTCCGGAGTTGCCCAGACGATGCGCACACTGACGCAAACCTGAAGGAACGTATTCTGCGGGCTAGCCTGGACGAGGAGTTGCCAAGCTCCAGACTGCCTGCTACTCTCATTTTTCTGACAAACCCTAGATTACTAGGCAGATCGAGGTTTTAAATGAAAATTTTGGTTTTTCTCAAAAAGACACCTGATACCGAGACCAAGATTCAGCTCACGAGCAACAGTGCTGCTATCGACACGAGCGACGTGAAATTCATCATTAATCCATATGATGAATACGCGATCGAAGAGGCGATCCAGATCAAGGAAAAGAATGCTGGCACGGAAGTCGTGATTGCCAGCTTCGGCGACGAAAGCGTTCGCGAATTGATCATCAAGGGTCTTGCCATGGGTGGCGATCGCGGTCTCCTCATTAGCAATGAGGGCCTGCAAGACGCTGATTCTCTCACCATCGCCAAAATTTTGGCAGCTGCCGTGAAGAAGGAAAGTGCAGATCTCGTCCTCGTTGGTAAACAGGCCATCGATGATGACAACATGCACGTCGGCCCAATGGTCGCCGAATTGTTGAACTGGCCTCACGTGAACGTTGTGAACAAGCTGACTCTTGACGGTAAGAACGCCACCGCAGAACGCGAAGCGGAAGGTGGATTGGTTGAAGTTTACAAGTTCCCGTTGCCAGCTGTGATCGGCGCCAACAAATCGCTGAACACACCTCGCTATGCAGCTCTCCCTGGCATCATGAAAGCCAAGAAGAAGCCTTTTGATATCAAAAGCCCGACGGACTTCGGCCTCGACAAGGCCCAGCTGCAAGGCAAAGTGAAGGTTGCTGTGAAAGCGTATCAGTACCCTCCGCAAAAGTCGGCTGGTCAAATTTTCAAGGGTGAGCCCGTTGAAGCCATGGTCGCTAAAGTTGTCAAATTGCTACGCGAAGAAGCGAAAGTGCTGTAAGGAGAGACCGCATGAAAGTATTGGTTTTCGTCGAACAACGCGACAATAAGCTAAAAAAGAGTGCTCTAGAAGCCATAGCGACAGCGCGTAAGCTGACCGGTTCCGCAGCCCAAGTCGCAGCCTTGATCATTGGCGCTAGCGTCGATGGTTTGGCTGTCGAGTTGAAAAGCTACGGTGTTGATACTGTGTATACAGTCAACGGCGCGGCCTTCGACAAATACAATGTGATGGCATATGCCGCCGCCACCGAACAGGCGATCAAAACCTTCGCACCTAAACTGGTGCTTGGAATTGCCAGCCCTATGGGTCGGGATCTGTTCCCCCGTTTGGCAGCACGCTTCGATGCCGGCATCGTCACCGACTTGATCGAAATCAAGATCGATGGTGATTATATCTCGGGACTCAAGCCCATGTATTCGGGCAAGTGCTATGCTGAACTTACTTTGCAGAATACCGAATTGCAATTCGCTACCCTGCGTCCAAACGTCTTTAAAGGCGAGACCAGTGGTGACGGCGCTGCGACTGTCAATAAGTTGGAGATAGCGGCTCCGGCCTCTGCTCTTCAAACTGTTGAAATCCGCAAAGGTAAAAGTGAAAAAGCTGACTTGACTGAAGCCAGCTTAATCATTTCAGGCGGCCGCGCTCTGGGCTCGGCTGATGCCTTTAAGATTCTTGTCGAGGCAGCTGATGTGATTGGGGCCACAGTTGGTGCCTCGCGCGCCGCCGTTGACGCTGGTTACGCGGGCCACGAAATGCAAGTCGGTCAGACCGGTAAAACGGTCAACCCTAATCTGTATATCGCAGCCGGTATTAGCGGTTCCATACAGCATATGGCTGGGATGCGTTCCTCGAAAGTGATCGTAGCGATCAACACTGATCCCGAAGCACCGATCTTCAAGATCGCCAACTACGGTATCGTTGCCGATTTGTTCCAGGCTGTTCCAGCCCTGACCAAATCTTTGAAAGAGCTGAGAGGCTAGCCAAGAAGCCCGGCGATAAACCGGGCTTTCTTTTAGTCATTCGCCATCAAAAAGTTCCCGCCATTCACTCCCCTGCAGCACCGAACTCGGTGGTCCCTGGTAATAAAGTCGACCGCGACGCAAGACAATGAGCTCATCTGCAATTTTTAATGCCGAGAGTCGATGGGCCACCATCAGAATAGTCGAACCTTCCGCCACCATAGTCTTAAGCAAGGAAAAGATCAGCGATTCCGTTTCAGGATCCAGAGCGGATGTACCTTCGTCGATCACGATCAACGGAAAATGATGATAAAACAATCGAGCAAGCTGAATTCTTTGAGCCTGGCCACCAGAAACATTCACTGCGCCTTCGCCCAACTCAGTCCTTATCCCGTCGGTCAAAGATTCAACAAAACCCAACATTTGAACCTGCTGCAAGGCCTGTCTCAAACGGGATTCATCCCATTCCTTGTCAGGATAAGCAATATTCGCAGCAATAGACGAGGGCATGATTTGAATGGTTTGCGGCAGATAACCTATCTCTTCCGGACCTTTGACTCCATACTGCAAGGCGCCATCCTTCGAACGCCAAAGTCCAAGAATCAATTTAAGCAGAGTACTTTTCCCAGAACCAGAGGGTCCGGCAATGGCATAGATACGTCCACGTTTGAAGGAAAGTGTGAGCTCGGCCAGAGCCGGTTCGGTGGTGCCTGGATATTGATAACTGAGTTGAGTTAATTTCAAGGCTTCAGGAGATTCACTGGCAAAGCGAGTTTGCCAGGTCGGACTTGCACCCTTCTGCATATTCTCCATTGTTTGAGTGAAGCGCATCAGAGCGGCTTCGCCTTCTTTATTGCTATTGAAGTAACGACCCAATTTCGAAGCAGATTGAGAAAGGATGGCCAGCACCGAAAAAAAAGAAAGAAGAATACTGCTATTGAGTTTGCCTCGATCGATTTCGGCCATACCATAGCCCAAAACCATGGCCATTGCGGCAACCGCAACAATTTCCATCAGTGGCGAAGTACGGGCTTTGACTCGAGCGGCGCGCACGAAAAGATGGAACAAACTACCCGAAAGTTTCTCCATATGTACAGCTTCACTGGGTTCGGTTCGAAACTGTTTAATCGTCTCAATGCCTGACAATCTTTGCTGCAGCCATTCGGAAAGCAAACTCACATTGTTCAGCACCGCCTGGGAACGCTTGCGCAATTTCTTGCCTAATTTGGCAAGCAGGATGGCTGCCGGCCCAAGACCCAATAGGAAAAATGCTGCTAGCTTTGGCTCCAAGAGAAAAAGCGTGATCAAATAAAAGATGACCTGGACAAGTTCCCGCGGAAAACCACCAAAGAAATGCACGAGGTACTCACGCACCATACGAATATCAGAGCCGATATTGGAAGCTAACTCCGCATCGATGCTACTCATGGAATCACGGCGGGCTTCAGGATGCAGTTCCAAAAACGCTTCGACTAAGTCCTGGCGCATCTCTCGAGCCACGAGCTCACTGCTTCTTTCCCAAAGATACCATTGCAAAAGGGAAAGTAAGGCACGCAAGGCGGCAGTGGCGACGATAAGGAGTGGGAGCTGAGTCCAGAGATCCATAGCCGGAAAGCTGTCACGACCCAACAGCCAAGTCGCCAAGGCTCCGAGTCTTTCCCCGAAGAGCTGCACCAAGCTAATATTAGGATTGCCAGAAGGCTGGCTGAGAATCTGCCAAGCCGGCCCCATAAGAGCAAAAGTAAGCGCCGATACGATTCCCAGGGCAAAGGTACACAACGTAGCCAAGACGAGGGAAGTCAATCGGCGCTGCAGGTATCGATATACCAAGCTAAACTCTTAATGGATTGTCTCGGGATCTGGAGAAAGTCTTGGTGCGAAGGGGGGGACTTGAACCCCCAAAGGCTACGCCCACTAGCTTCTGAGACTAGCGTGTCTACCAATTCCACCACCTTCGCATACTTCTCACAAGAGATGGAGAAAATCCTTTTACACAATCTCTTTCACGTTGCCAACGATTTTTGTAATCAACCCGTATTCCAAAGCTTCTTGAGCATTCATCCAATAATCGCGTGAGGTGTCTTCCTCAACTTTTTCAAAGGGTTGCTTGCACTCCTCGGAAAGCAATTGGTTGATTTTGGACCGTGTCTTAATGATCTCTTTCGCCGTGATTTCCAGATCAGAGGCTTGCCCTTGGATACTTCCACCAATCAGGGGTTGGTGAATCAGGAAACGAGTATTGGGCATACTGTAGCGATGCTTCTTGGGAGCACCCAGCAGCATAATCGTCGCGATACTGGCGGTTAAACCCGTACAGACGACCCGAACCTCAGAGCTCAGAAAGCGCATCGTGTCATAAATAGCAAAGCCGCTGTTTACTTCACCACCGGGACTATTCAGATACATATAGATCGGCTTATTGCTTTCCTGAGCATCCATCGCCAGAAGGTTGCTCACGACTCGTTTAGCAACACTCGAGTTAATTGCCTCCGAGACGAAGATCACACGCTTTTCCAGCAATTTGCTTTCACTGGCTTGACCTGCCAACTGCTCAAGGTCCATACCGCTCATATCCATGCTAGCTCCTTCGTGCTGGCGAAAAGGTTTGATACTCAAGCATCAGATGATGCGGATACCCTGTATTTTATAGTCGTGAGACCGGCAAATGCAAACCGCTTTTGCCAGATAGGTCTCCTTGTTGGAGCTCGCCCCCGTTACATAAGGCTTTGCGGATCAACATCGATCCGAAGCCGGAGGTCGCCTTTCAGTTCTGCAAAGGTAGCTCTTAGCTGCTGAGCGAACCAGGAAAGAATTTTTCGATCAGCGCTAACCAGGAGCAGCGTGCGTCGCAGTCGCCCGCGAATCATTTCAATCGGAGGAATCGCAGGCCCCATAACCTGTAGCGCCTTCAGTGCCGCTGGCGATCGCTTCAAAGTCTCGCCAATCCAGCGATCTATGCCTCGCAGCAAGTCATCCAACTGATCTTTCCTCGTTCCGGAATATTCGAAGAGGATCATGCGACCGAAAGGAGGATACCCATGTTGACGTCGGAACTCTTCCTGGTCCTGCCAAAAGGCTTGAAAATTTTGCTGGAGGCCCGCCTGGAGTACAGGATGATCCGGTTTTTGGGTTTGAATCAGCACGGAACCGGCAAACTCCCCGCGCCCCGCACGCCCAGAAGCCTGCACCATCAACTGAAAAGCTCTTTCTCCAGCCCGGAAATCTGGCAAATTCAGCACCTGGTCCACTTCTAGGATGCAGATCAAGGTCACTCGGGCAAAATCGTGCCCTTTGGCCAGCATTTGTGTCCCCACCAGGATATCGATTCGACCTTCTCGAAAATCATTCAACATGGTTGGAAGCGCCTCACGATGACTCACGGTATCCGAATCCACACGCTGAATCCGAGCGCCGGGCAAGGCATTCCGAAGATAGATCTCCATTTGCTCCGAGCCATAGCCGACCATTACATAAGCATCACGTTCGGCTGGGGAGACGATGTCATCGATCTTCTGGCTGAAATCGCAGTAGTGACAGCGGAGGATGGTCGAGTGTTTATGAACCGTCATGGAGATGCTGCAGTGCGGACAGCTCATAGCTTTCCGCTCTTTTAAGGAAAACAAAAAATAAGCAAATCCTCGCCGATTGACAATGACCATAGCCTGCATACCACGGGCGTGATTTTCCCTTAGGCTCTCGACAATCCTCGGATCAATCGGCAATTCCACGAGTCGGGGCATATGGCCGCGCGGGCTCAAACGCCTCGCAAAGGCCTGATCAATATCCGCCTGAATCAGTTGAACATGAGGCAAGCCTCGCCCATGCACACGATTGGGTAGTTCCAAAAGTGTATATTTTCCTTGTTTAGCATTGGCATAGGATTCCAGGGAGGGTGTGGCGCTCCCGAGCAAGACCATAGCCTTTTCCAAATGTCCCCGCATCACCGCCACATCACGACCGTTGTAAGTCAGGCCATTGGCCTGCTTATAACTACCGTCATGCTCTTCATCGACGATCAAGAGTCGAAGATTAAGAAAAGGCGCAAATACTGAGGAGCGAGGACCGATCAAAATATTCCTCTGACCACCGCGGATGGCTTCTATCTGAGCCCATCGTTCGGCATCGGCCATGGCTGAATGCACGACCGATACGCGCCCAGGAAATCTGGCGGTAAATATTCGAGTCATCTGCGGCGTCAAAGCAATCTCGGGTACCATGACTAGAATCTGACTTTGCTCTCCCTCGGCCAATACCTTGGCGATCATCTGCAAATAAACTTCAGTCTTGCCGGCACCGGTTACGCCATGCAGCAGGAATGGCTTACTTGAGGGCTGCCCGTAAACTTCCGCAAGATGGTCTAAGACTGCCTGCTGCTCAGCCGTCAGTGTTTGAGCTTGATCCGGCCCAATCTCCTGGCCCAAAGCCGAATACTCCAGGCTTTTGTCTGACGAAGCCGAGGGGGCAGTTCGAGCTCGGGTCTCCCGAAGC
>JBGSRE010000788.1:0-3602 GCA_041737755.1 Oligoflexus sp. | reverse complement strand
GTCACCACAAAGTTGCAGGAATCGTTCGGGACGAGCACTGGAATGCTCAGGACCCATTCCTTCGTAACCATGAGGCAAGAGCAAGACTAAGCCACAGGGAATTTCAAACTTTCGAAGGCAGCTTCTTTGCTATAGCCATAGCGTTTTTCCAGGTTTTTGTAAGTCGTATCCGCAAGCTCTAGCTCTTCCGCTTTGAAGTTACGAGCCTCGTCGGTGCCGAGCACCATCATGACTTTAAAGTTTTCATCCACCTGCTTCTTCTGCTCGTCGTAGTAGTGCTGCTGAATCGTATCCATATACTCATGAAAGATCTTACTCACGACAATAGCTGCCGTCGGATTATCAATCTTGAATGCTGCAATCCGACCCAAAAGAGCTTCCCGATGCTTTTCAATAGGCCCAGATACTTTGATAATACGCTCCAAATCGCGCATAAGATTTTCATTGGGCAATTCATAGTTGCCGGTGATCTTATTGTAGAGCTTCTCCCGTTTGACCTGCGCTACCACGTTCTCGATGTAACGGCCTAAGAGAGACTCATACTGACCTTCGTCCACCAGAGTCATCGAAGCGGTAACTTCCTTCTCAAAAATTTCCGCGAAATCTCTTTTGCAGACTTGAATAAATTCCTGAGGCTGATGATATTTGCCACGCGGCTCGAGTTGCAAGAACTCATACACCGTACGGTCTTTTACTAGGCGATCGAGCTCCTCGAAAAGAGCCATCGGCGTCAAAGTGGTGCGTTTAGGATTTTGAATCGCCCGATAAAGAATACTGCGTACTTCGCGAGGAGAAGCGCCGAACCGTCCCTCGTAGGCAACGACATTCTGATATTCATCCTGAATCTGCTTGCGTAATTCACGAAGCGAAGCCTCTTCCTGAGGCTTAAAGAGCGGCATCAAGCTTTCACCTTCGTAGAGCTTGATTTTGTGTCTGGGATCGAGGCGGGCAATCAAAGCCCGATACTTGGAATCGTAGTAATCGGGGTTGGGTTGCTTCAGTCGCGTCATCACTGCCCACAAACAGAGCAAGTCTAAGGCATGGGGGGCGATCGATTTACTTTTGGCTAGAGCCTTGATGTCCTGCTCGTAGATTTTCTTTTCCAAACTGGCTTTTAACAGGTACGGGGCCGTCACCAATTCAAAACGCGAGCGAAAGGAAGCAAAGTCGGGAATCGTTTTGAAAGCATCCAAATGCTTTTCATTAGTACTAGCGAAAAAAACGATATCAACATGGGTCGTCGACGAGGGTAGGTTCAATGAACCTTTTTCGATGGTCGTCAATAAATATTTGAAAGCTTCAATCGGACGCTTGAGCATATCCGAAAATTCCAAAATCCCCCGATTGGCTTCCACCAGCGGACCTTCCGCTTCGTGAAAGCTGATATTGTGCAGTACTGGAGGAAGGTTGGCAATATTGCGATCGATCGTGAGTTGCTTTTCATAGGCATCAATCGACATCTGCGGCTCAACCGTACCTATGCCGACGCGGTATTGCTTGGAAAAGAAGAAGCGCTCGACCTGGACATGGCGAAGTACTTTGGCTAAATCGCCATCATAGGCGGCAAGCAGGTTCTCCCAAATCAGTTGGTTGCGCTTAGAAAGTCCGGCTAATTGTATGTGCTGCGGAATCTCTACTTCACTTTCAGGTATGTTTAATTCCTCGGCCAACCACTTACGCAGCCAAACGGCGCGCTGCGGCATGGGAATAAGGAAGAGCGGATTTTCCTTGTATTCCGAGTGAATCTTCGAAGCGATTTTACTCTCGTCGAGAAAAGCGAAGGAATCTTCGCGAATACTATGATCATCTTCCCGCATGCCTGTAAAACCAATCGGTCCCACCGCTCCCATGGCCTTTGCTGACAAGGATTTATCGGTGGGAAAGATCCAATTGAATCGATAAACAGCGCCGTCTTCTGACTCCGAATATCTCTGCATGGCATGACCCATGGATTCTATGATCGAAGTCTTGGCCGACCCATTGGGCCCATGGAGCATAATCAATTTATTCGAATAACCCAGTCTGACAAAACCTGAGATAATCTTATGAATTTCATCCTGCACCCCTTCGGCGCCAACGATCGGCACATTTTTATGGGTGCCAAGGTCGAAAACCTTCCACCGGGCAAAATCTTCAAAGCCATCTCCAGCATCGGCTCGACCAAAAGAATTGAAAGTGTCAAATAAATATTGTGAAGAATTGCGAATCATAAGACTAGGGCGTTCGCGGAGTTTTTTCAAAAAGCCACTGAAACTCAGGATAACCTGTCTTTCCTGAAACAGAGAGCGTGAATCCTGATTGAGCTGATAGAGGAGATCTGAAGCCTCTGCCATGGTCCTGCCTCCGGCTGTCTAAAGTTCATTCTCCCCCAGCATAACCTGAGCTTCGAAGTTTGTCAGCGAGAGTCCTCTTCTTTACTTTTTAAGTCCGCTGGCTCTATAAATTAGATAGAAGGGAGAGTAAGGCCTTTTTTTCTGAAATTCATGAATCGCGACTTTAGATGATTTGAGAATTATGCTAATGGTGAGATAGAGCCATACAAGTCAATCAAGCTACGAGGGCCCCTGATGAAGAAAGTCTTCATACTGGATACGAACGTTCTATTGAGCAATCCCCTCAGCATATTCAAATTTGACGATAACGACGTAGTTATCCCGATTTCCGTGATCGAGGAAATCGATACCTTCAAAAAGGATCAAAGCGATATAGGCCGCAATGCCCGTGAAGTTTCCCGTATCCTCGATAAATTACGCACCAAAGGAACTCTTTCATCAGGTATTAAGCTGTTTGATAAACGTGATGATTCAGGCCAGCTCTACGTTTACCTGGGTCACAATATGGACATCCTGCCAGAGCTTCTGGCAAGCAGTACCGACAACCACATCCTGGCCATCGGTTTGACTCTACAAAAACAGTTTGGCGATACCCGTAAAGTTCTGATCATTACCAAGGACACCAACCTTAGAATCAAGTCCGACGCTTTTGGTTTAGCGGCCGAAGACTTTGCGGCTGATAAAGTGGATATTTCCCATCTCTATACCGGTATGGTCACGGTAAAGATGAGTGCCGATTTGATCAATGAGTTCTATACAAATCGAGAAATCCGCCTGCCCGAAGAGGAGCTCAATCCCAATCAATTCGTCATTCTCGAAGATGAAAATGATAAAACTTCGCTTGTATTCGGGATGTATGATGGGCCGGAAGATGTTGTCAAGATGATCGATCCACGCAATGAAGGAGTGTGGGGGATTTATTCGAGGAACATGGAGCAAGCCATGGCTTTGGAGTGTCTCTTGAACGATAGGATCAGACTGGTGACCATTAGCGGCGAGGCTGGAACCGGCAAAACCTTGATGGCTATCGCCGCGGGGCTGGTCAAGACCACCGATGAAGATCAGTACCAGAAGTTGCTAGTTTCCAGGCCGATCTTTCCCTTGGGCCGTGACATTGGTTACCTGCCAGGCGATATCGATGACAAATTGAATCCATGGATGCAGCCGATCTATGACAACTTGGATCTTTTGCTGGGTGGATCACCAGGATCCCGGCAAAAACGCTTTAATAAAAGCTACCAAGAGCTGATCAATCAAGGAATGCTAGCC
>JBGSRE010000779.1:0-4055 GCA_041737755.1 Oligoflexus sp. | reverse complement strand
CCCCAGGCCCAGGCGCCAAACACTCCCGGGTCATCGACGAGTTCGATGCGAAGCTTAGCTCGGCCAGGGATCTGGCCCTTTTGCAGAAAGAATTGCACGGATTGGAAGAGGCCGGTGCCAAGCAGACGATTGCGATCCGCGCTGAGTTGCTCCTCAGTCACTTGACTGCCGGCTTCTAGTTGCAGTTCGCGTTCAAGAAACGCTGTGGGAAGTCTGCTGCTGCCTGTGACATCCACTTTTTCGAGCAAAAGCAGCCGATCGGCAGCCAGTCCAAATCCGGTCAGAAAAATCAAACCGATCAGGATGCACAGGATTTTGAGCATTGATGCGACCTTATGAGGACGTATCGGCATTAAGAGTGACGTATCGCACGTCGCTTCTATTTTCAAGCCAATCAATCAGTTTCTGCATGGCCACCGATGGACCGCCAGCCACTTGCCTTCATCAGTAGCGAAAATGTTTGATCTTCTCGCCTTTTTCTTCGATATCGGTCATTGCTTTTATGCCAATTTCGATATGCAGGTCAACAAATCGTTCACTGACTTTGCGGTCGCTGGCCTCGGTCTTGACCCCTTCTGGAGTCATGGGTACATCGGATACCAAAAGGAGAGCACCCCGCGATATTTCATTGGCAATACCGCAAGAAAAGACGGTGGCTGTTTCCATATCAATGGCAATGGCCCGCAGATCCTTCAATCGCTTTTTGAAGGGTTCATCGTGTTCCCAGACGCGACGGTTGGTCGTATAGACCACACCTGTTCGATAGTCCATCCCTGCCTCGGCAATTTTTTCGGACACAAATTTATGCAATTTGAAAGAAGGCATGGCGGGAATCTCTTTGGGCAGATAATCGTCCGAAGTACCCTCGCCACGGATAGCGGCGATGGGTAAAATAAAGTGGCCGATTTCGGTCGTATCCTTTAGGCCGCCACATTTGCCGAGAAAAAGCACGCCTTTCGGTTTTATGGCACTGAGCAGATCCATAATAGTGGCAGCATTGGCGGAACCGATACCGAAGTTGATGATCGTCAAATTTTTGCCATCAGAGCAGGTCTGCATGGGGCGATCCAAACCTTTGACTGGCTGATTGAACTTTAAAGAGAATCGTCGCATGTAGTCAGAGAAATTGGTCAGCAGGATATATTTACCGAACTCTTCGAGTGCAGTTCCTGTGTAACGTGGCAACCAATTGCTAACGATCTCAGGTTTGGTGTGCAGTGCCATCCGGTCGATTCCCTTCTTTGGAACAGTTGAGGACGACTGCTGGGAAAATTTGAACCCATGACGTCGCCCAGGGCGCTTGTGCTATTATATTCTTGAAATCGATGTTGAGAAAACAGCTACTTTGCAACGGCAGATCCATGCAGATCTGCGCTGCGTGCCGACTGGATAAGAGGTGTGTTTTGAAAGCTTCTCCTGCCAAGCCATCCAAAGGATCCCGCTCCATCTTGGGCGCCGCAGCCAGCACTCACTTGGCTCTGGCGCGTGAAATTACTTGTATTTACGGCCAGTTAATCTATAGCGGTGGGGTCGCTTTGCCACTGCGGGTGTCGCGAGCTTTCTTCAAAGAGCCCGGCCTGGATCCTGTCTGGTCCGAAAAGCGAATCCTGGAGTTGGTCGGGGATGTGGTACTTTCCTGCATGGATTCTTTGGGACCCGTGTACGGCAAGCTAGGCCAGATTGTCCTGAGCCGGCTCGACGAGGATGGTCAAAAGTGGGCGCAAAAAATGCAGCTCAGCCGACTCTACGGAGCCTGGCCTGCGATCGATTTCAGTGAAATTGAAGCAATACTGGATCAGGAGATTCCCGATTGGCATCAGGAATTCGCAGTGGAGCCTTATCCTCTTGGTGTTGCATCGATGGCTCAGGTACACGCTGCCGTCGATGAAGAGGGTCGGGAGTGGGTGATCAAGGTCATCAAGCCCGAGTCACGCCGTCGCCTTGAGGAAACGCTCAAAGCCTTGGAACAGATTATTTCGCTGACAGGTCCACTCAAGCTGACTTCGGTGGGAGCGAAAAGCGTTCGCGAATTGCAGGACTTGATCAAGAGTCTGCGGCGCGAAGTACAGCTTGATCTTGAAAAGAAAAATTTGGATCGCATGCAGGAACGTTTGGATTCGAAAAAGCAGCAGGTACTGCGATTACCGAAACCCTACGATCGCTTTTGCACGCCTTCGGTTTTAGTGATTGAAAGATTCCGCGGCTCGTCCCTGGTGGATGTGGTCGAAGGTCGGGTGGAAATCAATGCCGAGCAGCGAAAAAAACTAGCCAAACGTCTCTTGCAAGAATTGCTGGTCCAAGTCTTTGAGATCGGCCTTTTTCATGCAGATCCTCATGCCGGCAACCTGATGCTTTTGGAAGACGGTTGTGTGGGCCTGTTTGATTGGGGATTGACGGGAGAGCTGCGTGACATTGATCGTCGGCATATTTCTGGCATTTTGAAAGCGCTGCTGATGGCTGATATGCAACGCTTGACCGATGTCCTGATCAGTATTGCTGAAGAAAATGAGGTGCATCTGAGTCGCACCGAAGTAGAAGCAGAACTGAGGAAAGTGTCCGCTCTTATTCAAGAGCATAAGGTGGCGGGAACTCAGGCCTCAATGGAAGAACTTCTGGAAGCCTCACTGCGCGGTTCTGAAAACCTTGGCATACCCGTTCCTGATGGACTCCTGATGATGGCCAAAAGTCTTTTGACAATCGAGGGTCTTGCGCGTGGCATCGATCCGGAAGTTTCCTTCGCGCGTGCCGCTGGACCCGTTCTTTTGAAAGTGGCCCGACCCAATCTTCGCGAAGTGATCGGCATGGGTCGACGATTGCCGCATTTGGTGAAGAAAATGTTTGCCAATGCTTCCTGATTGAAAGAAGCCAGGAGAGCCAGGACTGATGCGACTCTGTTTGCTTTTCATCCTGGTTTTTTGGATCGGTAGGCCGGGATTGATCCGGGCTGATGATGGACCGCTTCTTACGCGGTCGGAATCCCTGGGTCAGCTGTTTCGCATCAATCCTCCTTTGCAAAATCCCATACTGCTCGATGCCGGTGTCCTCAAGTTCAATATATCTCGCACCTATGCCAATCTCTGGGCGAAAGACAAACGCTTTGTCGTCGATGGCGAAATCGTCGATGATCAGACCCATCTCGCGATCGGCTTAGGAGCCAAATTCCAGTTGGGCGCTGGCTTCTCCAGTCGGCGGTTTGCCCAGGCCGATACCGATCAGACGGCCATCAGTTTTCATGATCTTTTTCGCATGGGTCAAGATGGGCGATTGCAGACGGGCAAACATCGGACGCGCTTTGTGATTCCTGACTACAATTTTGAATACAGTCGAAAAAATCTGGATCGCACATTTAGTGAGCAAGCCATGATCGATCTCAGCTATGCACTACTGAAGAGCGAGACGATCGGCTTTAATCTGACGATGACTGTGCTCTTTGCCTATGAAATGTCTGATTTTACCCCTTACTTCACGGGTGCGCTTGATCGAGGCCTGATTGTAAGTGCCCAAACTCTGCAGGGCGTGTTTTCATATTTCGCGAATGTTCGCCAATTGAACTTCGATCAAAGTCCCGAGGTTCTGGTCGGCACGCGGACTGTGAACCGCGGTTGGGGTGCGGGTGTTGCTTGGAGTCTGCCCGAGAATCAGCAGTTGATCCTGCAGTTCATGAATAACCAGCCCGTGTTTCGCGATCTTGGCCAATTAAGCCGCAATTCCTACGAATGGCAACTCGGCTATCGCTATCGCTTTGAAACCTTGGTGCTGGAAGCGGCGGTGATTGAGAATATCTTTTGGCTGTATAATAGCCCGGATTGGGGCTTTACCTTGGGCATGCATACCACTCTCCAATAGCAGAAAAAAAGCCGCGTGCCTCGAAAGACAGCAGCGGCTTAGCAAAAGACAGAGTGGCTCTGGCTTGCTAATTAGTCTCTGGCGCCTAAAGCGCCTGAGACTATCCTGAGGAGTGAAACGACGAAGGATCCCGGCGCTAAGTATCTGATAACACGAGATCCTTCGCTTCGCTCAGGATAGTCTCTGGGCGAAATTTTCAATTTCGCGCC
>JBGSRE010000746.1:0-19924 GCA_041737755.1 Oligoflexus sp. | reverse complement strand
CAATTCTTGAAAAACGACAATATCCGGGCGCGAAATACGCAACTGCGCCAAAGGCAAGGTTTAGGCATAAGAATATGTTTACGTTAGCGTTTTTTGACCTAAGACAACTTACTTTACGAATTGTCAACAGCCCCTAAGCGTTTTTATTCTTTAAAAGTTTCAGCATGTCTTCGATACTCACGTCTTCCAAACGCCAGGAACCTGGAGTTTGGGTGAGTACCCATCCAGCCAAATGCAGAGCACCTTCGGCAAAGAGAACTCTTGAAAGAGCTCGATGACACACGGTTAATTCCTCATGATCGCCCAGGAAGCGAATCTCATGCTCACCAAAAACTGAGCCACCGCGAAGGGAGGCGACGCCTATTTCTTGTCGCTCACGCTTGCCAGTCCGGCCAAAAATGGTTTTCTTATCCAGTGTCTCGGCAAGGCCTTCCGCCAAAAATTTGGCGGTTCCACTGGGGGCATCAATCTTCGCCCTATGATGGGATTCGAGTACCTCGATATCAAAATCTAAGGCCGTTAGAACACCTGACAGCTGCTGGGAAATCTTCATCATAAGCAAGATTCCCAAACTGGTATTGGGGGCGATCAGAAGGCGCAATTTGCGCTCCTTGGCCAACTGAATCCAGGCCTCCTTTTGCGCCTGTTCCATGCCGGTTGTGCCGATGAGCACGGCTTTTTCCATAATCTGAGCTTCACGAAAAAACTTCAGAAAATCGGCGTTGGCGGCAGGAGCAGAGAAATCGATGAGGACATCGGTACGAGCAAGACATTCCGGCAATCTCTTCCAGTCGGCTTCCACGGTGCCGGATTCACGATCCACCAATTCACCGGCACTGGTTCCTCCGATCAAGTCCCATCGTGCGGAGGTAGCAATCAGAGTTTGCAGTTCCAGACCCATTTTGCCCGATAGACCATTGATCCAAATACGCTGACTTCTCATGAAAGGGCTCCCAATTCTTGAAGCTGACGTTCCGTCTGCAGGTAGCAGTCACTCAGACGTTTGGCACTTTGGGGTTGGACGGAGACCAAGGGCAAACGTAGGCTATCTTGAATGATACCCTGAGAGGCCAAGACAAATTTAGCTGGCCCAGGATTGGATTCAATAAAGAGATTTTCTATAAAGGGAAAAAGCGCCTGATGAATAGCCAGCGCTCCAGCCGTATCTCCGCGCTGGAAGCAGCGAGTCATCTGCACGAAGGCGCGCGGGAAGACATTGGTGGCGACGGAAATCACACCCTGACCCCCGACGGCTAGGCTGGGTAAGTAAGTAAAATCATCGCCGCTCAGGTAATCAGCCTTGGACAGCATCAGAGCTTTTGCAAACAGCGGAAGTTCGGCGCTGGCCTCCTTTACCGCCGTGACTTGAGGAATGTCACAGATGTAAGCTAATTCATCAGGAGATAGTTTCTGTCCCGTCCGACTGGGCACATGATAGAGGCACAGCGGAATACGTGTAGCATCGGCGATGGCTTCATAATGGGCCCGCAGACCTTCTCGAGTAGGCTTATTATAAGGTGGCGTGACGATCAAAAGTGAATCCACACCGGCGTCCTGAGCAAGCTTTGACAGCTCAATCGACTGCTTCGTGCAATTGCCACCGGTGCCAGCCATGACCTTGACATTTGCAGGTAGGAAAGCCCGACCTCGACGGTAGAGCGATACTTTTTCATCGACGCTGAGAGTGGGAGATTCCCCAGTTGTTCCCGTGATAACCACCCCGTCCACTTCGGCCTGAGCCTGCAGCTGCAGTAGCTTATCGAAGGCGCCCCAATCGATCTGTCCATCCTTGGTAAAGGGGGTGACGATTGCTGTGTAGACGCCCGTGATGCGCGGTGCAGAGCCCATGCTTCATTACTCCTGTGGTTCTGATGGTGTTGATCGAGTGGGTTTTTCCGTACTTTTCGGACTTGTGCGTTGCTCCGCATGGTAGGGGACCGATGGCCTTAGGTCAAGGACGTCTGACCGGGGAGCAGTTTTAACTCCGCATCCTGGGAAGCAAAGGCACAGAAAAGTCAGAAGCAAAGTGCGGCTTAAGTTTGTCTGGATGACATGCAGCAACTTGTCTTTACGATGCAACACGACTTGTTTCTCCTGACTTAAGGATTGCCCGATCCCTTTATCCATAGCGATTTTACGAAGGATCTGCAAGGACGCCTCGTCGAGTTGCGGATGAATTCGATTCAGTTCGGCACCTAGCAATTGATCCGGTGCAACGAGGTGTTGACTGCAATAGCGCTCTAGGGAATCCATGGCCATTTGCGCATCCGTGATACTCACCGAACGGCTCAAAAGTGCGCTTAACATTTGCCTTTTTTCGATCATCGGCCAGATCCATTCTTTGCGCAGAAGGAGGTGGCTGGTGCGCAACATATCCTGAAATTGCTGTCTCATCTCATGCATCCCGGAGCGCATGGTGAGCAATGTTCCTAGCAGGCGATGCCGGCGATACTCCATATGGGGGAGAGAGCCCGAGCTATACATTGGCGTGCTCTGCAGCTTGCCCAGCTCACCTTGCAAATCTTCCAAGATCAATTGCATGGCCAGATCCTGAGCGGGAGCTGCGCAGTTGGCACGAATCTGCAGCAAAGTGGCTGAGAGAAGGGAAAGGAGCGCTTCCATTTCGATATGCAACTGTCGAATGGAACTCTGCAGGCGCTGATAGGGAAGAGCCTCGGCTTCTCCTAAGACAAATCCTAGATGCGTGGCGAGGCTCCGGTCCAGGCCGTCGAGCCTCACATCGAGAGACGGCAGGGGATAAAGAATCCGCAGGGCACTGCTGACGGTTTGTAGCTGCTCGGCGATGCCACCAATCTGTGTGGCTACGTCGACTAGAAAAATGGAGAAGAGAGAACGACGTTCGCACTGGCCATTTTCCATAAGATACATGGGTTGATTGAACATCAGTTCAGCCTTGCGAACAAGATCTTCAGTCATGCCCCAAAGTTCCGATGCGAAATCTTCGCCGGCTCGGCTAATCGTCCAGCGAAATAGCATAGTATCCAGACCGCCGGCTCCATAACGAGCCTGCAAAAGAGCCACAATACTATTTTTTTCAAGCACCAGTTGAGTGAGCAGGGTTTCACTCTCCCGCCCCCTTTGTCTTTGATAGTCTTTGATGGTTTGTCGCAGATGATCGGCATCGCGATCCGTTGTCAGTCCCAAGTCCGTAAGGGCGGCGGCACATGACGACAGAAAGGGTAGGCTATAAGCGATATCAAGTCGTTGCAGGGCAGGCCATTCGCTGGGATGCATAGGCTTTCTCCGCTGATGAGTACGGGGACTTCAGTCTCTCAGAAACTTTATCATTATATGAAAAAAATGAGGCTTTGTGCGACAAAAACCAAGGTAAGTACCGGATGGGGAAAAACTCCAGCGGCTTCATTAGGAGAAGGCGCACTGGAGTTGAGTGCAGAGCTTAGAAGTTGAAGGTCACGTTGGACTGCAAAAGATAGCTACTTTCCGCTTTGGTTTCAGCGCTGGTTTTCCAAGCTTCGCCAGGCAGGCCAATTGCCGCTGCAAAACCGAATTCTAACTCTTTGCCGAGCTGCCTTGTGTAGGAAAAGTCGAGTTCAAATCCAAGTGAATCGCCGTTGTAACCGACTCCGGTGACGCCAGCATCTTTCAAGGCGGTCGGCATCGCTTCGTTCAGCTTTGCGGTCACAATTTTTGCTTCAAAGTTGCCGTTTTCGACGCTCTGGAAGCGGTATCCGGCGTTGAAAACGGTGGCGTTAACAACGCGATAGGGATCGAACACACCGTCAATGCGTTGTTTATCGCTGTTTTTTCGACCGTTGAACAGGAGAAGGCCGGGTTTAAAGTTAGGATGAAAAGCGAAGGCAGTCACTTTGCGATCACGCTGACTCGGTTCGTCTGTTGCGGGATATTCTGGATTATAGCCATCAGCATCACCTGGGGCATAGGCATAACCAGCAAATACCGAATGACTGGTTGGATTGCCTTGATTGTATTCCTTAGGACCCAAGTAAGCACCTGAGCGAGATAGGAAATACTCGACGGAACCAGCCAGGGCGATGGATTGCAATTCGTTGGAAACCTTAACATCCGCATCACGTGTGCGAGCCGCGCCGAGGAGCGACCAGCTTGGATCAGCCGAACGACCCAAACGGAATACGGCTTCGTTTTGAATGACCAAATCCTGAAGCAGGAAGTTCAAGTAAAGGTCAGCTACTTTCAAATCGGTTCGGGTGTTATCGCCACCGATGATGTTGGCAAAATAGATGCCGATTTGTTTAGAAAAGCCTTTTCCAGCGTTGGCTCGATGATCGTTGTATTCGATAGTCAGGAAAAATTGATCGAGGTCATCACCGTTGTTAGAGGCGCCATAGGCTCCGGTCGCTTGTCCGTCGGCAAGAATTGAGGAACCTGTTTCAGAAATTTTATCGTAGCCAACCGAGAAGCCGAGAGTCTGTGATTTTTGAATGTTGATGTCACACGTAACGCCATCGAAGATGCTGGCATCGGTGGCAAAAGGCTTGGTGCCGTCGTCCAACAAGATGCCCATACCCCACTGGCGACCGCGTCGGCCGGCAGTCAACAAACAGTAGTCCATGGCATATTTTGCGTAGAGCTTGGTAACCTTGGGAGTGTAGGGGTCATATCGGGGTTCGCCGCTATTTTGCTGGGCTATAGAGCAGTCCTGCCCCGCCGGAGTATTGGCTCCTGAAGGACAGGGTTGGGCCTTGGCTTTATCACCGAGAAAAGCTTCGCGCTCATCGTCGAAAACTTTAAACTCAACGAACACGCTCGATTTGTCATTGACCCGCAGTTCAGTATCGAGGCGAAAAAATTGATCTATGGCCTGAAAGGCGCTTTTATCTGACTGAAAATCGGGCTTGGTGCGGGTCTCGCCGCGCAGGCTGTAGGAACCATGGCCGTCCACAAAAATGGCGGAAGCGGAACCAGTGAAAAGGCAGCTGGCCAGACCAAGACTGCCTAAAATGAAGGATCCTCGTTGCATGCTGTATTCTTCCTTCAAAAAGTAAGCGGCTCGCCAGCCAAACCCTGAGTCGATCCAGGTAAGAGGCGCGTAGCCCTGTGTCATCCGGACGAAACCCCATCATCGTGGAGTTGACCAAAGTTCATAGCATGAAAACCTGGCGCTTGGCGATAGGAGTTCCGGCGTTCTGCGTGCGTATTCATCGGCCGTTGGGGTTTATTCGTCTTCTTCCGAGCCAGTGATTTGGTCTTTCATGAGTTCCCATTCCCAGCGATGCCTTTGAATGGATACACAGCGACCGGAAACGGGGTCGATTTCGGCCAGGATGAAGCAAAGCCATAGATCGTTAGTGGCGGGTTCGAATCGGCGCTTTTCGCCCGTCTGCATGCGTTGCAAGGCAGCTTCCGTGCGGATACCGATAACAGAGTCATAGGGACCTGTCATGCCGAGGTCCGTCGTAAAGCCAGTGAAGTCCCCCATGATCCTTTCATCCGCAGTAGGCACATGACTGTGGGTGCCGTAAACCAAGGACACGCGACCCTTCAAAAATTGGCCAATGCCTTGCTTTTCACTGGTGGCTTCACCATGAAAATCGACGATACGAATTTTACATTGATCAGGTAATTGGCTGAGGATCGCATCTATGGGTCCGAAAAAATCTCGGTTGTCGGGATGCATGAACGCCCGCCCAATGAGATTAATCACGGCAAAATTATGGCCGGATTTGCTCCTCAGCACCCGATAGGCCGCATCAAGCCGCCCGACATTCATCATGTTCGCTGGCAGTATCATACGCTCAGCTTGAGGAGCGAAGCTGTGGATTTCGGGTTTATCGTGCCAGTGATTGCCCATAGTGATGCAATCAATGCCAAAATTATCGATAAATTGATTATAAATCTTTTTCGTAATGCCAAATCCACCGGCCGCATTTTCACCGTTACAAAGGACAATGTCCGGTTGAAAACGCGCGCGGGCTAACGGCAAGAGCTTACTTAAACAGCGACGACCGGGCTTGCCTATGACGTCGCCAATGGCGAGAACTTTGATGGTCATTTTGCGAATTCAGCGTATTTGCTTTCGCGTAGAACAATAACTTTCACCTGACCAGGGAATGTCATCTCTTTGCGGAGGCGGAGCGCAATCTCGTTGGCGATGTCGATGACTTCCGAATCACTCACACCCGTTGGGGTCACAAGTGCACGAACTTCTCGACCCGCTTGAATCACGTAGGATTCCTCGATACCTTGGATGGAATTGATAAGGCTTTCCATATCCTGCAAACGCTTAATGTAAGTTTCAAGCACTTCCCGGCGAGCACCAGGGCGTCGCTCGGATAGAATGTTGGCAGCTTGCACAACCACGGTCAATGGATAGGCATAGTTGAGATCTTCGTTGTGATGATTGAGAACGGCATCCACAACTTCGTTGGATTCGTTGTACTTCGCACAAAGATCAGCACCTATTTTAGAGTGATGACCCTCGGTTTCTTGATCCACCGCTTTGCCGATATCGTGGAGTAGACCGACCCGCTTGGCTTTCTTGACATTCAAGCCCATTTCACCGGCCATGATTCCGCAAATATGGGCGACTTCCACAGCGTGCTGTAAAACTGTTTGCGCGCCGGCGGTCCGATACTTCAGCTTGCCAAGATAACGCAAGAGTTCAGGATGAAGATCGGTGATGCCGGTATCAAAAGCTGCTTGCTCGCCATTTTCCTGAATGATCTGGTCGAATTCTTCAGTCACCTTCTTCACGGTTTCTTCAATGCGTGCGGGATGGATGCGGCCGTCCGCAATCAAACGCTGCAAGGAAATGTTGGCGATCTCCCGACGCACGGGATTAAAACAAGAGATGATCACAGCTTCTGGTGTATCGTCGATAATGAGATCGACACCAGTGGCCTGTTCAATCGCACGAATATTGCGACCTTCACGACCGATGATGCGACCTTTCATTTCATCAGAAGGCAGTCCAACAACTGTTACAGTAGAGTCGTTTACATATTCCGACGAGACTCTTTGTACGGCCAGACTCACCATCGAGCGGGCGATACGTTCGCCTTCTTGCTTGGTCTCTTCTTCGATTTTTTTCAAGCTTTCACGGGCGACGGCTTTGGCTTCTGCTTCGAGAGATTGAATCAACTCGCGACGCGCTTCTTCCTGGGAAAGGTTGGCGATGGTTTCCAGCGTTTTGCGACTATCATCCACGGCCTTTTCACTTTCGCGAATCAGCTGTTTTAACCGCTCCTCTTCGCTGTTCAAATGACCCGTCATTTTTTCGAGGTCCTGTTCTTTCTTTTCCAGTTGGCTGAGCTTTTTCTCCAGGTGCTCTTCGCGGGATTTAACTTTGCTTTCCAATTTGACCAATTCTGAGCGACGCTTTTTGGCCTCTTGTTCGAACTGCAGGCGGCGCGTTTTGGCCTCCTGCTTCACTTCATTGTTGGCTTCTTGAACAATCCGTTCTTTTTCAGCATGAGCTTCTTCCAAAATTCGCTCTGAATCAGCTTGTGCCGCTTCGAAAGCCTTTTTAAAGCTTTTTTTGTTGATCGCGATCAGGGCAGCAAAACTAACAAATAATATAACTACCAGAACGGATATAGAAATTACGGTATCCACTGTGAGAGGCCTCCAGGCAGAATAGAGCGGGACTCGCTACGGGACGACGAGCTAGTCTAATGAATTTGTGATGGTAGCCCGAGACTGCAAAGAATGCAACGCAGTGCTTTGCGAACTTACGGCCAGTTGGAGATGAGTGGCGAATGGCGGGGATCAGGTCTAGCCTGACCTCTGAGCGCAGGACTCAGAGGTCAAGAAAGCATTAGGGATTGGACAGAACGAATTCGTCGCGGCGGTTTTTCGCCCAAGCAGATTCGTCTTGGCCTTCCACGGACGGCTTCTCTTCGCCGTAGCTCATGGTCGGCAGACGGCTGGCGTCAACACCGAGTTGCACAAGATAGTTCTTGGCAGATTGCGCCCGACGTTGGCCCAAAGCCAAGTTGTACTCAACCGAGCCGCGATCGTCAGTGTGACCTTCGATCTGAACCACAGCTCTGCCGCTGCTTTTCAGGAATTCACCGAGTTGGTTCAGTTGGCTTTGGCCGTCACTATTCAGAGAATAGTCGTCAAATGCGAAATAAACGGGCTGGGTGACTTCTGCAGCAGACGCAGAAGGAGTTGGCTCGGGAGGAGTTGCAGGCTGCTCAGTAGCAGCAGGGGTGACAACTTCTTCCGGTTTTTTGTCTTCAGAGCAACCAACGAGGCCGATGGTCACAGCCATTGCCACAGCAGCCCATGGTTTGCGAGTCTTGAGAATCATCCTGTCTTCTCCTGAATATGAATAAATTCGAACACCACAAATGTCGCCAATAACGAGGGGTAATCGTAATCACGAAAGGGTGGAAAATGCAACCTGGAAATAGCTCAAACGGCTGCGTCCCCCACCCTTTGGGAGAAGCAGCCGTCGTTTTTCTGAACAAATCAGGAAGCCGGGTGGTTTCGCTCGGCCAAATGACTTGGTAGATTTCTTAAAGACCGTGATGGCTGAGACGTTCGCCTAGGCGATATTGGATCCCAGAAAAACTGCCGCTGGACATGAAGATGATGGCGTCGTGAGGTTTTGCTTCGTTCACCAGCGATTCCAGCAAGGCCTCATTGTCGCCAAAGGCTTTCGCATTGTCGCCTATGAGGCGTGCCATTTCTGTCGTATCCATGCGCTGCTCGGCTGGAATCCTTTGATCCACTGGACAAGCGCCGATAAATACTCGATCCGCCACCCCGAGAGACTTGGCGAAGTCGTTCATGAAAATGCTGCGGCGGCTGGTAGCATTCTTGGGCTCGAAGGCAACGATAAGTCGACGCCCCGGGTAAAGTGTGCGCATCGATTCCAAAACAGCCTTCACCGCGGTAGGATGGTGCGCAAAGTCTTCAAACACATCGATATCGCGCCCGCTGGCTAAGCGGTCCAAGCGACGCTTCACTCCCGCAAAAGCTTTGATGGCCATAGCGATTTTAGAAAATTCGACAGTTTTGCCGTCGCCTTGAGCCTGGACCAATTCAAGACAGGCTAGGACCTGACAAATATTGGCGGCGTTGTGCGGACCTGCCAGTTGAGTCCAGACCTCGCGCTTTTCCCCGCTGGCCATTTGCACGGTTATTTTCCACAGCTCATCCTGGTCTGGAGTTGGGGCGTCAAGTTTAATGACTTTTACTTTGGCGACGGCAGATTTGCCAAGAGCCGCGACAGTGGTCACCTTCTGGGTGAGTTTCAGGCGATCCAGCAAACTCGCGACGCCAGGATCATCGATATTGGCGATGATATGGCTGGGATCAGCTACCAGCGCCAGCAGATTGGTGAACTGTTTTTCGATCGCGGCCAGATCTTTGAAAATATCAGCATGATCGAATTCAATATTGTTCAGGATCACATACTTCGGTCGGTAGTGCAGAAATTTGGAATCTTTGTCGAAGAAAGCCGTGTCGTACTCATCGCCTTCGATAGCAAAGAGCGGGCCGGTGCCCAAAGCAAAACTCCGCGGCAAATCCCTAGGGATGCCGCCGATCAGATATCCTGGATCCCAACCTAGATCCTTGCAGACGCAGGCAAGTATAGAAGTTGTCGTCGTTTTGCCATGAGTTCCTGCGACGACTATGGTCGATCGTTTATGCAAAAAGTTTTCGCCGAGGAAGGCTGGGAAACTGGTATATTTTACGCCGCTCGTCAGCATGGGTTCGAGTTCAATATGACCGCGAGACAAGGCGTTAGCGACGACCACCAATTGAGGATTGGCCTGTTGGATATTATCAGGTGAATAGGGTGTGAGAACGCGAATGCCCAACTCATCAAGCATGGTCGACATGGGAGGATAAAGATTGGCGTCGCTGCCTGTGACCCTAAAGCCAGCCTCTTGCGCAAGCCCTGCGACGGAAGCCATACCAGTTCCACCAATTCCCATAAAATAAACGGCATCTCCAGATTGCAGCTGCATCTTTGCTATCTCCTAGCGATTCTGTGAAAACGGCCGTGTTTCCGTATTCCAAATAAGACGGTCGCCCGCCACTTCTATCGGCCAGCCGAAAGGCAATGGCCAATTCGGCGAACAATGACCAAACATAGGACAAAACCAAATGGGGAAGGGCAGTCTTTGCGTCAAAGCTTCGCGAAGCATGGCCTCGGAACAGGATCCTTCCACCTCACAGCCGACGAAACGACCAAGAACGATGCCCTTAACTCCATGCAGCGAGCCACTCTGCAGCCATTGATTTACAAAACGAAGTATCCTAGCAGGATGCTCGCCGATATCTTCCCAAAAAAGGATGTGTCCGGCCAGGGACTTTGGAAAGTATTCCGTGCCGATCAGATTGGTAAGAACCGACAGACAACCGCCAAAAGCCGGACCATGAATATTCGGCGGCAGACCTTTGCCTTCATAGAGCAGGGGTAGCTCAATCTGCTGCCGGAGTCCCTGCAAAATCTGCAAGAGAGCCAGGACATCGTTTTCCCCATGTTTGCCCCAAAGATCGGTGGCGGGCATGGGGGCATGGATGCTATTCCATCCCAACTTGGTATAAAATGCGCTGTGGAGCGCCGATATATCGGAAAATCCAAGGATAACTTTTGGTTTTGAATGGCGATACTGTTCCCATTGAATTCCGTCAAGAAGGTCACTCACACCATAGCCGCCGCGCGTGCTCATGAGATATTTAACCTCTGGTGCGCGCAGGGCATTTTGCAACTGGTCCAGCCGATCGATGCGGGAGCCAGCGGTAAAGGGCCAGCTTGGATCAGGACTCAGATTGTGATAGCTCACAGAAAGCCCGGTCGCCTCGATAGAGGCTATGCGGGTATTCAGCAGGTCTGGCTGATGCCGACTGGCTGGGCTGATGATGCGAATGTGCACACGATCCTTGTTCGGCATGTAATCTCATGAGATTTGTTTTTATTCCAGCACTATAGCAGCTCAGGATAGGTCTATGGCATACAATTTTGACTGTCGATTGTTTTCAGGTTACAAGCCGTGTCTTCACAAACGTGAGTGCGCTGGATGTCCGCACTATGACCAGGTTGAAACGCGAATCGTGATCCTCAGCCTGGAAGCGATGGGGGCCGTGTTGCGCTCTACCTGCCTGCTTCCGGCAGTGAAAAGGCTTTATCCGAAAAGTCATATCACTTGGATAACTTTGAAAAACACCAAAGCCCTGCTGGACCATAATCCTTTTATCGACCGCCTTCTCTTAGCCGATACGCCCGCTGTCAACGCGGCTTTGCATCTGGAGTTTGACCTCTTGCTCGCGGTGGATAAATCACTCGAAGCGGGAGCTCTCGCAGAACGTTTGCAGGCTAAGGAAAAGCGTGGTTTCGGGCTGGATCGGAGCGGTGTCATTCGACCACTCAATGCCGAGGCGAGCTACCAATATGATCTTGGACTCAGTGATGAACTTAAATTTTTCGTCAATCAAAAAACCGAAACACAGCAGATAACCGAAACCATGGCCATGGAGTGGCGAAGAGATCCCTATGTTCTGCAGTTGACTCAGGCAGAGGTTGAGGAAACCCAGCGCCGGCGTCAGCGGATGCTGCAAGGCAAGGCCAAAGGCATAATTGGCTATAACACAGGATGTTCACTGCTGTTTCCTTACAAAAAATTCACGATTGAGCGGTCGATCGAGCTGATTAAGGCCTGGCGTCAGGCGCAGCCTGATTTTGCTGTCGCCCTCCTCGGTGGACCAGAGGATACCGAACGTCAGGCGCAGATGAAAAAGGCCTTTGCTGATGACGACTGGGTGATCAACACGCCGACTACCGAGGGCTTGCGCTCTGGTGTCTTGTGGATGAATGCCGCGGATATGGTGCTCTCTGCTTGTTCTCTCGGTTTGCACATTGCTATTGGGCTTAAGAAGCCGGTGATTGCTTGGTTTGGGGTGAGCTGTATTCAGGAAATCGATGTGTACGAACGTGGTGTGAAATTGCAATCGGACGTCAGCTGCTCGCCTTGCTGGCGCAAGTCCTGTGATCAAGCGATAAAGTGTTACGATCAAGTAAGCGTGTCACGCATTCTTGCGGCGACTTCGGACTTGATGGATCAGCATATCCTACCGAAAAGTTAAACATTCGAGGGGATTCCAAAGCCCTGTGCGCGCGGGCCTATTCGCCCGCCTCTCCTTCCCGTATAATTTACTTATGACCTCACGCACATTTTTGTTAGCCTTTATGCCCGTCCCCCTTCAGGAGGATTGTTTAGATGTCTTTTATCACTGAGCGGTGTTTCCAGATTTTGGAGAACCATAAGCTCTACGAGAGTATTGTGGATGAACAATCTTTGCGATTATTTATGGAACATCATGTCATTTGCGTGTGGTCATACAGCTATCTCTTGCGGGAAATCCATCAGGAAATGGTGGCATTGATTCATCCCCTGAACTCGCAGTCACAAAAGGAAGCGATTCGGCTTGTTTCCGAGATGATTCTAGAAGAAGAAGTGGAAGAGCAACAGGATGGAACTCTGGTGAGTCATCTGGAAATCTACCTAGAAGCCATGCAGGATCTGGGTGCGAATATCAGTCCTATCGTCAGCTTCTTTGATTTGCAGGATTCAGGTCAAAATTGGCAGACAGCCCTCAAGCATGCTCGATTTCCCTCCGCAGCAGGCCGCTATGCACGTCGCATGGATCGAATAGCCCAGGGACCCTTGCATGAAAGAGCTGCGGCTTTGTTTTATGAGGGGGAGCCCTTCATTCCCGATTCCTTTCTTTTGCGCTTAGGTCAATTGGGTGGTGGAATAAAAATCGGCCGATTATTGGATTATTTTGAACGGCATATCGAAGGTCTGAAGCGTCCTGGCTTTTCGGCAACAGGGCGCCTCGTGGAGATACTTTGTGGTGAAGACGAGCAAATGGGCATAGAAGCCGAACGAGCCGCGGAAGATGCGATGAAAAATCGCGTGGAGCTGTGGAATCATCTCGCCGAAAAGCTTGCTGCCCTGCCGCAAGCTATCAAGACTCAAAAGCCAGTGACCTCGCTGCGACTCGTCTCGAATAGTATCATCTAGTTTTTTTCAGAGAGCAGCGTCGCTGCCTCTCGCATATTTTCAAAACATAATTTTGCCCCAGCCTTGACCAGAATTTCTGGCCGGTGCTGGGAGCAGATGCCAATCGGTGTCATGTGAGCTGCTACGGCAGCTTCGATTCCATGGGTACTATCTTCGAACACCAGGATGCTTTGATGAGCTGGAAAAGCAAAACCAAGCTTACCAGCTCCTTTTACGTAGGGCTCAGCATCTGGTTTGGGGCGATGGTAGTCATCCAAGCCGAAGAAAAAAGGCACGATGAGCTGATGTTTGACGATAGCGGCACCAATAAAATCGCGAGGCGCATTACTGACGATGCCATAAGGTAGATTTTTAAGGCGCATGAGCTCCATGAATTCCCTGGCGCCTTCGATCAGTTCTATGGAATCCAGATGAGCAAAGACGTGAATCTGTTTCCGACGGATCAGTTCCTGTTTGGCCGCAGGGTATCCGCTGAGCTTGGCCAGGATTCCACCAATTGCCGATGTTGAGCGTCCTATGAGGCTTTGCAGCGTGGTATCGTCGAGCGATTGTTTAAACATTTCTGCATAGGCTGTCTCCCAACCCTTCAGATGAGTTGGGGTGCTATTGACGATCACGCCATCAAAATCAAAAAGAGCCGCTCGAAAATCCATAGAAATACCTCTGGCGATTTAACTCGAGGCGAATATAGAGATCCTGCGTTCTCCAGGCAATCATCTTTCGTTTCAGGTATAATCCTTTCTAGATGCAGCCCTCACATTGGGGGCAACCCTGCTCAAGCCGGAGGCCAGTATGGTCCAAAGATTGTTAAAAATTTCCACGGTAAAGGTTACGGAGGCTCTCCAAGCGGCTTTGATGGAATACGCAAATCAGCGTAAATCAGTCGTTGGGTCTGAAGGGCTGCTCATGGCTTTAGTGGATCAAAAGGATTCCATCGTCTTAAAGATTATCAATGAGCTCAATCGAGATGCGGGCGAACTGCGCTCGGAAATAGTCGATCATTCGATGGCGGCTATCAATGAGTTGCCGCAATTTAGCCAGGGTCAGGTCGGTCAGATCCGAATGACCAAGGATGTGGAAAATCTTTTCGAATCGGCTGATCGCGAGCGTCGACGATTGGGGGATAGTTTTATTTCCACTGGCGCGCTATTTTTAGCCTGCTTTGATCGATCAGTACCAGGCACTTCAAGAATTCTTGAAGCCGTGAATCTACGCTATGAAGAATGTGCCAAGGTTCTCGATCAGTTTCGTGGCAATCATAAAATCTCCGATCGGGAGGAAGAATCTCGACAGAGTGCTTTGGATGAATACACGATTGATCTGACTGCTTTGGCTCGCAAAGGTGAGCTGGATCCGGTCATTGGTCGTGATGCTGAAATTGAGCGCGTGATCCAGATTCTATCCAGGCGAAAAAAGAACAATCCTTTGCTGGTGGGCGAACCCGGTGTCGGTAAAACGGTGATAGCTGAAGGATTAGCCAATCGGATCGCTGCCGCGGATGTGCCTGAGCATTTACTAAGCAAACGTATTTTATCGTTAGAAATCGCCACACTTCTAGCGGGCGCTAAGATGCAAGGTGAGTTTGAAGAGCGCCTGAAAAACATTCGAGATGAAGTCGTGGCATCTTCAGGCGAAATCATCCTTTTCATCGATGAAATTCATACTGTTGTGGGTGCTGGGCGTGCAGCCGGAGCTTTGGATGCTTCGAACATGCTGAAGCCGGCCTTGGCCAGGGGTCAACTTCAATGCATTGGTGCCACTACCAATCGCGAATATAAGCAATATATCGAGTCGGACAAAGCTCTGGCTCGACGCTTTGAAGCCGTGCGAGTGGAAGAGCCAAGTGTCGAGGATACAATCAAGATTCTCCAAGGCATTCAATCCAAGTACGAGCAGCATCATCACGTGCACTACAGCGATGATGCCTTGACGTCTGCGGCGGAGTTATCGCACCGCTATATTCAGGATCGCAGTCTGCCCGATAAAGCCATTGACTTGATTGACGAGGCGGGCGCAGTCAAGCGCTTGAAAGTGATTTATACACCGCCCGAAATTCGCAAGCTGGAGAAGCGAAGGCAGGAGCTAAGCGAAGCCAAATCCAAGGCCTTCAATTCCCAGGATTTTGAACAGATGTCGCGGTTTCAGATGGAACTCGTTCAATTGGAATCGGAAATGGAGCAAATGAAAGCGGAGTTTCAAAAGTCCCAGGGCACTCAGGATCGCACTGTTGATCGGGAAGACGTTGCCACTGTGATCAGCAAAAAAACTGGAATTCCGCTCAATAAAATGGTCGCAACGGAAGTCGAAAGACTGCTCCATTTGGAAGAGCATTTACAAAAGCGCGTGATTGGCCAGAACCATGCGATTCGTTCGGTGGCCAATGCCATCCGTCGCAATCGGGCAGGACTGAGGCGCCCCAATGTTCCTATCGCCTCCTTTTTATTTCTTGGTCCGACCGGGGTCGGAAAAACCGAGTTAGCAAAGGCGATTGCTGCGGAAATCATGGATGATGAAAATCGCATTATTCGGATCGACATGTCAGAATATATGGCAAAGCATGATGTGAGTAAGCTGATCGGTTCCCCGCCGGGCTATGTCGGTTACGGGGAAGGCGGGCAATTGACAGAAAAGGTTAAACGTCAGCCCTACTCGGTCGTGCTGCTGGATGAATTTGAAAAAGCCCATCCCGATGTGTTTAACATTCTGCTGCAGATTTTCGATGAGGGATGGCTCACCGATTCTGAAGGGCAGCGGGTCAGCTTCGCCAATTGTATCATCATTGGAACTTCGAACATCGGCTCAGAAGTGATGTCCGACCGGCGAACCCCAATCGGAATTGGGGCGCAGGTCAACGAATGGTCCAAAGATCAGGAAACCAAAGAAGTATTCAAAATTGTAAAAAGTTTCCTAAGACCCGAATTTATCAATCGCCTTGATGAGATCATTATTTTCAACAGGCTGGAAGCCGATCAATTCCGGGACATTGTCGAAATCATGCTCCACGATTTAAAGAAACGTTTGGCTCGGTTAAACGTCGAACTTCAGGTTGGTGAGAATGTTCGAGACGGTCTGGTCAAAAGCATTGATACCGCCAATTACGGAGCGAGACCCTTAAAGCGCAAACTAGAGGAGAAGGTGGAAAATCCAATTGCTAGTCTGCTTATCCAAGACAGATCTGAAGGGGCGCGTATCGCCACTGTGGATTGGCTTGAAAATGATGTGCGGATCGACTTAAAACCTGATCATTAAGGCTTAGAAACCTCAGGTGTCAAGGATTTGGCTGACTTTTTCGAGGCCCATCTCTGCGTTAGACTAAGAAAGGCAGCAAAAATCAGCTTCCGCATGAGGGGTTCTATGGCTGAGCAGTGGCTTTCCATAGTCGAGTACGCACGGACCTTCGCCGTCTCTGACATGACGGTCCGTAGGCGCATTAAGAATGGCAAATTGCAGGCTGTTCTCAAAGAGGGGAAATATTATATTCCCATCGGTCCCGGTTCCGTGGCGGAAGCGGCCGAATTCGCTGCAGCTGAAGAAAAACAGGCACCCCTACCGGAGCCTGTGATTGCGAAGCAGCTAGCAGCAGTCAGTCAGCCGCCCGATCAAGCTAGCTTTACCAACTTTCAAGCCTTGCGGCCCGGCGCCAGTTTTCGAACTTTACCAGAGCATCTTAGTAATAATTTGCAGCGCAATGATAATACCCTGGTAGATAGCCAAGCTCTGCTGCAATTCTGCGAGCACAGTGTAACTCGCATCAATTCCATCGAACGTCATCTGCAGGAAAGTTTTCAGCTACGCCTGCAGAATATGGAAACCCAGGTCAAGCTCAAGGACGCCCAGATCGGGCAGTTGCGGCAGCAGGTCGAAGATCTGCAAATGCTGGTCAAGCTGATGGAAATGAACAGTATCCGTTAAATCATCGCAACCAGAGCAGACTGGTGTCGCCATAACTCAAAAAACGATAGTTTTGCGCCAAGGCTTCTTGATAGAGCTCCTTCATGGCATCAAAGCCTACAAGTGCAGCCACAAGCATAAGCAGAGAACTTTCCGGTTGATGAAAGTTCGTCATGAGGCCGGTGATAGCCCAAGGTTTGTGACGATCCATTCGATGCCTCGGATAAAGGAATAGCTGCGTCTCCTGCCACTGATCCAAAAGATCAACCGCACTCTGCTCTTGCATTCTACTGGCAAATGATTCCATACAGCGCAATGTGGTTGTGCCCACGGCAACGATGCAGCGATCTTCGCGCTGAGCACGCAAGATTGCTTCGTAAGTGGCCCGCGAGATTCGGTAATTTTCCCTATGCATGTCATGAGCGCCGATTTCGCTGGTTTTTACCGGTAAAAAAGTTCCGCCGCCGACGTGAAGAGTAACGGCGGCGGTTTCTACTCCGGCATCCTTCAGCTTCTGCCACATGGATTGATCAAAATGGAGGCCTGCTGTAGGGGCTGCAACCGATCCCCGTTCGCTGGCGTAGATGGTTTGATAGCGATCCCGATCGGGGCTTTGGGGGGCACTGAGGGCATCGGGACGTGCAATATAAGGAGGGAGAGGAATATAACCCTCGACTTCCATCCAGTGAAAAAATTCTTCGTGTTGCAGGTTGAATGATATTTCCAAATAAGGCTGCGCTTCATCCATGCTGCGATGCTCAACGGTGGCAACACATCCAGATGCTAGCGCGATCTGTAAACCTTCGTGCAGCTTACGGAGAGGACGACCTAAAGCTTCCCAACGATTGCCTGTTCCACCCAAGGGACGCAGTAGCATGAGCTCGAGTTTTCCACCGTGTGCTGTTCGCCCCAACAATCGACCCGGCATGACTTTGCTATCGTTATAAAGCAAGAGGGTGCCTTTGGGTAACTGCTCGGCCAGCTGACGAAAATTTGTGTGTTCGATGGATCCTTTGGAATGACGAACAAGCAGACGTGAGGCGCTTCGATCCTCTAAAGGCACTTGAGCGATCATGTGCTCGGGCAGATCGTAGCGAAAATCTTCAAGGGTCAGTTGCTGCTTGTCCATATTCTCTCGCTTCCAGCTATTTGGCCCCGAAATATGGCACGGAAAAGAGCCGACGACAAGCGATCTTCAAGAGTCAGGATCGGTCCTTGGGAGTAATAGCTAATGGTTCGTAATGACTATAGAATTTAAAGGTATTTATCTTGGCTTCGACAGATTTTTTGAACGGATAGTCGATCGCTTCCAGCATTCCCGGCAGAAATTGGCCCCAATATTCATCCACTTTTTTGGCATTTGTGGTCCCAAGCTCCAGCGTGACAGTAGGGATATGCCGCTCATTTCCTGCAAAATTGCCGAGCGATCCTGGATAAAAAGAATAATCGACAACCCTGTAATTATTGGATTTTTTGGAAATAGCTGCGGCCAGCATGCGGGCTTGAGTTTCGGTCGTCGTCAGCGTGCTGGGCTTTTGATCACCCGGTCCGTCATAGTCGAGGAAGCCCAAGGGTGCGTGAATAGAGAGGATTTTATCTGGTTGAAAGTCATCGATCAGTCGGACTTGAAAGATCGTCTCGATTTCTGAGTTAGGAAAATGCCCTGGGAAATAGGCCAAATTTTTGTTCCTTCCCGACCGCCACCAGGACAGGGATTTTTCATACCAGTCGAGAGTAAAAAAATTGCGATTGGGATCAACACCACGTCTATTGGTTCGTGAAGGTCTATCCAAGAAAAAACCATCCGGATTGATCAGAGGCGCAATGACCACCCGCTGGTCCGGTTTCAATAATTGCGGATGCTCTGCAAGGTGCTTGGCCAGCCTAAATCCCATCGGTATTGGAGTGAGTTCGTTTGGATGGACGCCGCTCAAGAGCAGTGTCGTATCATTACCCTTGCCGAAGGAGATATACAGTAAAGGTCTTTTATCAACAGTCTGGGTCGTTGCCTGCCATTTCACAGATCCACAGGGATCGGATTCCCAGCCATGGCGACGAAATTGAAGTCCTAGCTGCTGGCAGAACCGGGCAATCTCGGCGACTTGTCTGGATTCTTCTAAAAGGAACTCTTTGGAGTTTTCAGGATTGATGGAACCGGATTTGATGAAGGCTCGATTGAGGATAGGCGAATACTCGGTATGAGCAAAGCTGTTGTTGGAAATCCAAAAGCAGTTCACCATGAGCCAAGCCAAACTCCATCTTATCATATAATTCTGTCCTTCTTTTATGTGAGTGTTAAGTGACAATCCTGCATGCAATTCTTGGATCAAAGTCCAAAGAGAGGACGATTCTGATGGAGTCCATTCCACATCGGGGCATTGGCAAAGCCAGGTTCGACCCATTCCAGATTTTCGGCTTTCCGCGCTAGCGGGAATGTCCTGGCGCTCGCCACAATCTTGCAAAGATTCTTTTGTTCGACAAGCCACACAGCGAAATCCGGCCAAAGATTTTTAGGGATCAAGATCAGACTAAGGCTGATTGCTCGATCAAGCAAGTAGTCAGCTAAAGTCTTGTTAAAGTCAAAAACTTGTACAACAACTAAAGGGCTTCCTTCGACCACGCGGCGCGAGATAGTCTGGCCTTGGCATCGCCAAGCAAAGGCGCCGTGTTCCAAAGCCAATTCCAAACCCAGCGGCAATTCTCCCATTGGGGCGGTGGCTGAGGAAAAATGTGGCGCTGTCGACGTTTCCTCATCTCTTAAGAGAAAGGCGATACGGCTCGCCATGCAGCCCTTTTGTAGAAGACTTAAGGCATCTCTCCACAGAGTATTTTGACAGTTCTCCCAATCTTTCTCAAGCAGAAGGGAAGCGGTCAGATAGCTGCCAAATCCTTGAATCGGCAACGATGTCATCGCTTGAATGCTGGCTATAGTTTCATCGGACCCATAAATCATAAGCGCGTCCACAGGAGGCAGAGCATCAGCGCCGATTCTTTTCTGGGAATCCCAGAGATGAATCTTGCCCGAGCGG
>JBGSRE010000303.1:0-4759 GCA_041737755.1 Oligoflexus sp. | reverse complement strand
TATGAAACACTTCACAACTCCCGCACGTCGTTCTAAATGGCTTCGTCTCTTGCCCTCATTCATGACATTGGCTTTTGCGCAGGCTGCCTGTAGCCCTGGGGCGATAGAAGAGTCAAATCTCTCTATTCAAGGTGGACGATTCACCGATCAATACCCAGCCGTCGTGCAAATTCAAAGTTTTCCAGGCGGACTCTGCACAGCTTCCTTCATAAGCCCACGCACCTTGATCACTGCGGCTCACTGCGTTGATGCAGCAGAAACCGTTAGGATTATTGCAGGGCCCAGTGCTGAAAGCAGACGGATCTACATCCATCCTACTTGGAGAGAAAATGGCGAAACAAGACATCAGTACGATCTCGCCTTCGTCGACTTTGATCATGATGTATCGCAAAACTACTACCCACTCTCCTGGTCGCCTGAAGATCAAAGTATAGGGCAGTCTGTAACAATGGTGGGCTATGGCTGCGAGAAAGGTCCTGAATGGGAAGGCGGCGGACCAAAACGTGAGGGATTCAATCGCATCTCGGAACTGCGCGATGGTTCGATCGTTTCTACTGCAAAGCGCGACGGTTCTGCTGGTTCAGCCGTTTGCCCCGGGGATTCTGGTGGGCCGCTGCTTGCGAATGGAAAAATTCTTGGCGTTGCCAGTTGGCTCGCATGGACTGAGACAGATACCTGGTCGTATCATACCAACCTCGGAACTGAGACACTACAGAACTTTATGCTCGCGCTTGGTGACATCGCTCAGCCCATGCCTTCGCGCCCTGAACCTTTTTTCAACGCTATGATTGAGTCTAAATTGACCGAACAGGCGCCTGCTGGCTCAAAACTTTACATCGATATTTGCAAGGATCCTTCAATTATCAATCAATCAGAATGGTGCCGAGCGCAGGTCTATGCGCAGGTGGATGGCGGAAAACCTAATCAGCGGTTTCAGATGAAGAGACTCGATGGTGACTTCGTGGTCCTAAAAGAAAACCAAGACGGGCAATGTCTAGCCGTCACGAGTAGCGGCTACGTCGTCGCAGAGCGTTGCGCTGATGGATGGTGGACTCAAGAGTGGGAACTGAAACGCGTCGGGAAATCAGAGTTTCATACCCTCCGCAATCGTCACCTCGGGAAATGCATAGACGTTCCAGAGGGCCGGGCTGAGAATGGCAATAGATTGATTGTGTATGATTGCCACCAAGGCAACAATCAACAGTGGCGCTTTGCTCCCAACTGATACGCAAGAATAGAATGCCGAAGAGTTTGCATAATCCTCTGGCCTTGATCCAGAGGATTTTCGCTAGGAAAAATTGCCAAAATTTTTATACATTGGAGTAAACAAAATGAGCTTACGAACGGGCCTCTGTGCAATTCCCTTGATTGCTTTCGTTACTTTCGCATGCGGCAAAAATCCAGACCAGACAGTCGATCCACAAGGCCAGCAAGGGGAATCCCCAGCGCCGGCTCTGGAGCAAAACCCAGTCCCTCAACTCGCTGCCGAGCAAGCTGGAGATGCATCGGGCCAAGCGTCGGCTCTGGAACAAAACCCACTGGCTCAAGTCGCTACCGAGCAAGCTGGAGATGCACCGAGCCAGCAAGGGGAAATCCCCAGCGCCGGCTCTGGAGCAAATCCCAGTCCCTCAACTCGCTACCGAGCAAGCTGGAGATGCACCGAGCTAGCAAGGGGGGTTCTCCCCACTGCCTCCAAACCAAAACCCAGTGCCTATGCTTGTTGACGAGCATCCTGATCGCCCTTAGCTTGGGCTGCCCAATTAGCCAAAGTCAGAGTGAAGGCCGTCGGAGGGCCTTGATAGGTCAAGTTTCCTCTCAGCAGAATAGCGACCTGCTTCACGATGGTAAGGCCGAGGCCTAGTCCTTTGCTCTTACCTGACTTGGCGAAAGGCTTAGCCAGTTTATCCAAATCGAGACTCATGCTATCGCCTTGGTCCGCAACTTGAATCTTCAATAGATCACCAGTCCACGCCGCTGTCACCGTCACAAGTCCTTTGCCATGGTTGATGGCATTGTCGACCAGATTTATGACACACACCTGGAGCCATTGAAAATCTGTGGTGAAGGAAGCATCCTGGGGAGCCAGCTCTAAGCGAAGCTTTCCCTCGTATGTTTCTAAAATCGAAACTAGAAAATCATTGATCGAAGCAAGCGTCTGAATGTGCAGACGCTCAGTGTCCTGTTCTGCCCTGAGATACCGTGTCGTAGTAGCAATGACTCCTTGGAGCCGCTGGGCATCATTGCATAGCCTGAGGTAGGAATCCTGGACTTCTTCCGAAAAACTATCAAAGGAATCACGCATGGACTCCGCGGCAAGAACAATGCCCGTCGCTGGTGTGCGCACTTCATGGGCCAGAGCCTGCAAAACAAACACCCGTTCCTCGTCTCGAATTTTTTTGCTTAAGCGAAGTAAGCTTATAACAACGATAGCTGCTAAGAGGATAAAACCAAATACTGTTGCGTAGAAGATCGCTCGAAACCATTCCCGAATGAGACCGCGACGGGCTTGCTCTCCGATAAACAGCTGAGTCAGGGACTTCAAATCCCTGGAAACAGGAATCTTGAAATATTCAACGAGCATAGAATTCAAAGTCTGCCTAACCTGCAAGGTTTTCAACCCATGCATAGCGACTCGAGTCTTGATGCTATCGAGGCTGTCACTATAGTTTTTGGATGGCGAGAGAGCATCAAACTGAATCTTGAGTTTTTCTGCGGCAGCCTGATCGCTTAGAACTATAGTTCGGAGCAAGAGCCAATGAATTCCTAGAATCGTGCTGTGAGAGGCCTCTTCCTTGGCATATTCGTCCAGAAGTAGAGGCAAATATCCTTCTGAGTTTCGCAAAATAGAGTTTTGCAGCTTGATCGTCTCAACCAGGTTCAACTTTCTCGTTACAATTTGTTCTAAAGTTGCCAATTCTTCCGGCAAATTCGCTGCCGCCATGTTTAGATCTTTAACCTGTACCTGCAAGACTTGCAGGTTTCTTCGAGTGAGATCATAAGCATCTGTAACATCGTCATAGTGATTGACAATGGCTGAACGTAGCCGAAGTATTTCAAGGTCAAGAAGAGAATCTGCGTAGGTCAGCTCGCGTACAAGAGAAATAATATTCGTGGACTTTTCCCAGTCAGCGCCTTTGATAAGGTACAAGGTCAGTGTCAAACCCACCAAAACCAAGCCTAGTCCTAAGGCAAGTAGGGCTCGAATGGGTTTCATGGTAAGACCTCAGGTGGCAATTGACCGGTTAAACTCCTTAGGAATGCGGACAGAATTTGCACATCATGATCTGACAAACGCTGGCCTAGCTGGACGTAGCCCATGGTAAGAATCGCACTGGCCAGGTTCTCAGCACTGCCGTTGTGAAAATACGGCGCAGTAAGAGCCACGTTGCGCAGACTCGGGACGCGGAAAACATGCAGGTCACTTTCCTTTTGAGTTGAATTGAAACGACCTAGGTTGCTCTTCGCTTCACTTTGTGTCGGTTGGAGCATCACGCCGAAGGGAGCAAACATATTGCCACCGACTCCTACACCTTGGTGACATGAAACACATCCTAGATCCTTGAATCTTTGGTAGCCTTCCTTCTGTTCGAGCGTCAGTGCCTGCTGTTCGCCAAACAGGTAACGGTCAAAAGGAGAATTACGTGGAATAAGTTGCTTGAGATAGTCCATCACAAGTTCTAGTAACGCTGCTCCAGTCAACGTTCCATAGACTTGTCCAAACTCAAGAACCATTTCTTCATCATCTTGGAGCCTTTGCGCTGCCGCTTCCCAGGTCATTCCCATAGCGTTGGGACTTACCATGGCTTTAGTTGTAGCTTCAGCCAAAGTTCGCGAGTCCCCTTCCCAGCCATATTTCTTGACAATAGCTATGTTGAAAACTGTTGGTGTGTTGTAAGTCGGCGTGCGTCCACCAGTCCCAATGGAAAGTTTGCGGCCATCACTGCCACCGAGAGCTAATGAGTGGCAACTGGCACAGGATACATCCATGTTCAATGACAGCCTTACATCATGAAAGAGCTTTTTTCCAAGGTCCAGCTTAGCCCTATTAATAGACTCACCGGGCGGAAGCGGACGCAACGCTTCTGCTCGGACGGGTCTTGCCGAACTCAGACAAAGACACAAATTTATGCCTAAGTAGGCGGTATAAATCAGTATAGAATTGAAACGGCATGAGCTTACGATTGGTATTACCCTCCCGTCACCAAAAAAAACTAGGTTTTCCAGCTTTCGTCGAGCAGCGTGGTACGCTTTCAAAGCAAACCGATTCAAGATCAGAAAAGCAAGCAGACCGAAGTTAAAGATCCCATCTAGCTAAGATGACTCATTGCGTCAATTTTTCCTACATGAAGGAGATAGTTAGATCAAACCGGGAAAACTTCGTTCTTATTTTGTCACATAGCAGGCCAAATTAATATTATAGGCATGTTTTCAATCCAATTATATAATTTGCAGTAGGCTCATATTCCTTAATCTGCCCAGCATCTGAAATCTGATCAAATCTCCAAAAATGGTTTGTCAGAGCGTAAGTGACAATTCATGACACTTCCATGACAAACTCGCGTTAATCAGTCCCAGGGGAGCAAGGTCCTTGACCATAAGGGCTCAAAGCTAAGGGCAAAGCCCCCTGTTTCACGGTACCTGTCGCTTAACTCAGATTTAACTTAAAGCGGGCGAGCAAGAACAGACAAGTGGGAAAACGGTCGACCTATTCCAAAGAATTCAAAGAAGCCATCGTATCAAAAATCGTAAATAGGCGTAA
>JBGSRE010000743.1:0-7556 GCA_041737755.1 Oligoflexus sp. | reverse complement strand
CATGTTTTGTACTTGCTTGACCACTCTGAATGCCAATCAGCAGAGCGTCGATAATCCCCGCCTTCCTGACTAAGTTTTTGAAAGTCTCTAAAGGCAGCCGTTCGATGCGAAACGTGAGATTCTTCGCCGGCAGAGAGCCGGACATCAGACTGCTGATAGACAGGCGAGATTTTGCTTGGATGGTTCCATTGCCATTCGGACCTTCCGCATTGAGGCTCAGATCAATGGCTCCCCTCAGGATCGCTGGAAAGATCGCGAACTTCAGCTGAATCTTTTTAAAAACCACAGTCTGAGTGGGCTGCCCAGGCAGGGAGATTTGCCAGGATTCACAGAAGGCTCGGAGGTACCAACGGGTTTCCCAGGGTGCAGCTTGCAACTGCCAGCTTTTATCGCTGTTGGGCGATGCTTCCAGAACCTCAAGCACGACACTATTGAGAATATTTTTTTTGGCTATTTGATAGTTAAAAAGGCTTTGCTGACACCATCCAAGCAGAACTAAGACGCCAAGCATGAGACCAATTTTTTTCATTCTATTTTTGCCTCTTTAACAGCCGCCGATGCATTTTTTCTCAAAGCTGGCCAATAAGGGGAGTAGTGCATGCTACAGTAAGAGAATCCCAGGCAGAGTATTGGTCTATGGCAAGGCTCCCCCGCGATCGGATTGTTATACTGCATTAATCATAAATCTTATGTAAGATAATAGAAACAAACTAAACAAGCACTCCGATCTTTGGGCACATCATGCTGAGACCTCCAAAATTAGATTCGGCGACTTTCATTGATAATGACCATAAATGCACAGTCGCCAATCAGACCGCTAAAAAGCAGCAAGCCTCCTTGCAAGATTTCGTTGGTGGAGATGACTCCGCAAGGTGCTGCCGGGAGTACGCATGAAAGCATCTCGACTTCGCTTGGCTGCTTCCTGCTTTCTTTTGGCATTTTGCAGCCTTTGCTATGAATTTCTGCTGGCTCAAACTCTCTCTATCTTGGCCGGCCACACGGTTTTTTATTACTGTCTGACGATAGGACTTTATGTTTGTGCCCTTGGTATTGGCACTTTGGTCGTAACAGACCATCTGACGAGTGATCGTTGCCTGTCGAGACTGTTCATTTTGGAAATTTTCCTGGCTATTGTTGGCGGAGCCTCGCCGATTTGGTTTTCGCTCATTGACTCCTTGATCCAATCATCTCACTGGCAGGTGATGCAGTCCTGGACAGTCGGAATCAACTGCCTGCTCATCTTCATTATTGGCTTGGCAAGTGGCATGGAGTTGCCTTATCTCATGCGGGTTGCCGACAGCCAGGGCGATCGTAAATTCGTAACGAGACTGCTGGCCTTGGATTATCTCGCTTCCTTTATCGGGGCTTTAAGTTTCCCCCTTTTGATGTTTCCACATTTCGGCCTGCTCCAATCAGCCTTGATCCTGGGCCTATTGAATTTGGCTGCGGCCATGATTATGCTGCCCAGACATTGGCAGCTCCAAGCCAGAGCACTCGCCGTTCTCCTCCTCGTTGTCTATGGACTTTTGCTTGGTCATGCCGGGAAGGTAGAATCGTGGCTTTCGACGCAGATTATTCGGCAGCCAGGGCTGGCATTGACGGATCGTTCGCCCTCCCTGTAGGCCACGAGTATTGATCATATGGGCCTGCCCTTGCGCTAAATCACACAAGAAAACATCCGTCCACGGATGAATTTCGCAGGGAAAGGCTCAAGCGAGCAAGGTCCAAATATGGCCTGGCTTTTGCAATCTATGAAGCGAGCCCAGGAGTAAGGGAACCATTCGGCTTAGCAAGATGACAAGGGGTGCTTTATGAACAGTTCTATTTGGAATCCTCGCCGGAAAGCTATCGTTGTTGGTTTGGTATTAAATAAAGACGAACAAAGCCTGATTGATGCCGCCTGTGCGCTGGCCCGGAAATTGGGTAGTCCTCTCGAATTGGTTCATGCCACTCAGCCTATATTTAACTATATGGGGGCGGGTGATGTCGTCGTGAATCCTTACTTTGGCTATGACCGGGTGATCAGTGACATTGAGGAAGACGAAGCCCGTAAGAGTTTAGCGAAGATCAAAAACTCCCTTCCCGAAGATATTGCCGTCAACGTCCATGTGATGCGGGACTACAGTTCCGAAGCCCTCAGCACGATCGCCAGCGAAGTTCACGCAGGAATGATCCTCTGTGCTGTGAAGAAAGATGATAAAGGTAACCTCTTCGGTGGAATGTCGACGGCTTTTTCTCTGGCTTCGCACTCGGATATTCCCGTCATGATCGTGCCCCAGGGATCTAAAATAGATTTCAACAAACGGCCGCGGATGCTGGTTGCCGATAATCTGGAACTGGAAGGTCGTCGGGCGCTCGAAGCTGCCATTCAATTGGCTGCGGACTTGGACTCGACTGAGATCAGTCACATCCACGTCCATCAGCTGGGACAAAGCGAAGTCAAAGCTATGGTAGAAAAAGTGCGCGAGGCCATGAACCTCGGCAAAATTCCGACTAATCCGGATTTTTCGACCGAGACCTACATAGACCAAATGAAACAGAAAATTGCTGAAGATCTTAACTATCGCTTCCACAATAGCCAAGGTGCGGCGCTCCTGAAATCGCAGTATCATACCCACGTCGCCTTTGGCAATCCTGCGGAAGAGCTGCAGAAGGCGGCCCATCAGTACCAGGCTCAAATGATTGTGTTTGGTCGTCATCATCTGTTTCATAAACGAGGCTTCACACTCGGCAAAATACCCTACGATGCTATGATCAATGAAGGCTTGGCCACACTGATCGTACCGGATTTAGATCCGGCGCAGCTGAGCGCCCCGAAGAAGGCTTAAAGAAAGCGTTACTAACCTGGGAGGTCGGTATGAAAAGTTCAACTCTCGCGCTGCTCATCCTCTGTCTGCCGACACAGGGATTGGCGCAATCTGTGGATCAAAAATCGGCCCTTGGAGAAAATGACCCGCTAAAAAAGACTTCAGATGCTTTCGTAGTTCAAGAAAAATCCAGTGGAAGGCCTTTCACTATAGAGCGAGATTGCCCATCCCCGGATCTATTAAATGTCGTGAAGAGTTCCCATTGGAATACGTTGGAGTTGGGTTTCAGCTTTCCCTTGGGAACGCCGAGTGGAGAATTCAAGATCTATTCACGGTATACCTGTCCTGCTCCCAGATCTCCTTGAAAACATGGCTATGGGGAAGAGCCCGTCGTTCATCCGCTTCCTCGACTCAATCGCCTGCATTATGCGGCCGAGTCGTCCACATCTTGCGTTCCAGGCTCCAAGCCAGCCAAACCTGCAGATTATTTTGCAGCAGAGTTTTTTCAGCTTCGGAGCATTGCTCCTCCAGAAGACCCAGCGCCTCGCCGATCGGGTGCAGCGAGACTTGTTTATAAAGTTTTGATTGCAAGGGTTCTATCGCTAAAAAATCGATACCATCGGCTGATCGCTGAATCAGCCAATGCCGAGGCTGATCATGGGCCGAAGGAAGCGGCAGCGCCCCTTCCCCGTGCCGGGAGTCCAGGCGCAAAGAGAGGCTCACCAAAGGCCAATGCTCGCTAAAGATGGACCAGTTTTGAGCGGCATGGAGCTGGAGACGGGAGAATCCTGCTGCTTCCTCGGGGCCAAGTTTCCAAGCCGATTCATAAGGCGCCATAAAAACTACCTGGCGGATACGATCGAGCTGAGCGGCTTCGATCACATGAAGGTCCATGGGAAGATCCTGCAGATACTTCGGAAAAGCCACGGTGATAGCTCGCACATCATCGTGCTGGGGAGGATGCTGCAGAAGATACTGCTGAACGAGCTGATTGAAGGACCAGAGCCCTAGCAGCTTTGCGAGCAACGGATATTCATCCTGCATCACCGTCAGGAGTCGAAACCAATACTGCTGATTATAAACAGCCCAGGGAGAAGCCACCGGACGAAGAGTTCCCGTTTCACTCGCTAAGGGCTGCCTTAGCGCTGCACTGAATTGCTTTTGGAAATCGCTTAGCCAGGCAGCTTGCATGTTCGCACCCGCCGAGCTCGGTCGAGCTCATCAAGCAGTTCAGGCAAAGGCGGAATCGCTTCATCCCATTCCAAAAGAGTCGGAAAAGGTCCACCCCAATGCCAGGCTTTTTGATAAAGATCCCAGACCGCAGCGGCCACTGGCCGACTATGTGTGTCGATGATCGTGCCGGATGCATTGCGCTCATGTCCTGCCAGATGCACTTGCAGAACGCGATCGAAAGGAATGTGGCGGAGATACTCTTCGGGATCAAACCCCAGATTTTGACTGGAAACATAGATATTGTTGATATCGAGCATATAATAGGCATCCGCCTCCTCTACGACCGCCGTATAAAATTCCCACTCTTCCATCTCACTGCTCGGGAAACTCACATAGCTGGAAAGATTTTCCAAGGCCAAGGGTCGACCCAATCTCTTCTGCACGAGAGCGACTCGTTCCGCTGCATAGCCGATCAAGTCGCGGGTAAAAGGGGTGGGAAGCAAATCGTGATGCCGATAGCCATGCGCGCCGACCCAACAGAGATGATCGCTGACAAAGGCTGGATTCACCTTATCGGCCAGACGACAGAGTCTATTCAGATAGTCTTCTACCAAGGGTTCATGACCTAGAATGTTCAAACCAACACCGTGCATCACAAGAGGATAGCGACGAAGCACGCGCTCCAGATGCTGCTGGGGCGGTCCCGACATTCCCATAAAATTCTCACTGATGATCTCGAGATAATCCACCGGAAGACTCGGCTCAAGAATAGCCACATAGTGCGGCAGCCTGAGACCAAGACCCAGCGCATCACGTGGCATCGATGGAATTTCCTGCGAAGGTCCGGATTCTGCAGTCATCACTATCCTTTGAAAAATACTGCTTACTTCGGCGCTGTCCAGCGGCTTGTCACCACGGGAAGACTGCGAAGATGAGTCACCAGTCGCTCCATTTCCGCCCTTGAATAGGTCTGATAAAATCCAGGCATGTTTGCAAAGGCAGTACCATCGCTGTTGATGCCGTGGACTCCGAAAGCGATGATACCGAGGAGGGCGGCTTCAGATTTTGCGGCAAATGCTGCCAGCACGGCTGCTTCATCCGCATCCGGAGCGATAGGAAGAGTGAAGGACTCCTTGCCTTCGCCATGACAGAAACTGCATTGGGTTTCAGAACCGACCATGGTACCCGCATCAAAACCTTCCAGAATTTTCGCTCCCGTCAGGCCAGCATCTTCCGGCAGATCCACACAGCTCATGCCGGCACAGATATTAGCCGCTTTGCAGGTATGCTCGCTGAGCTTGCCCGAACTCGAGTGATAGGAAACCCCGGCGCAGGTATTAGCACCAGCGCAACTCGCGTGGGTTTGCACCAGCCCACCCCGGGTTTTACAATCAAGACTAAACTTTGCCAGGGTCAAGCTTTTATCAACGACCGTGGACGTCACGACAGCCGGCGCAGGAGCGGCGGCAACGGTCACGGTTTTTTCCTTCGTTCCACATGCGGAAGCGCCAAGACCCATAAGTCCGGCCATTGCTGCAGTCAAAAGCGCTTTCGAAGTCTCGTGCTGAATAGGTTTTTGCGTCACGATTTTACCTTTCTCAAAATGAAATAGACTCGCGTTCCAGATCCATGCCGTTCAGCTCAAGGACCCAGATACTCCCCATGGAATTTCCAAGATAGATTTGAAAAAATGCGGAAGTTTCTTAGACTTTTGGGTAGGGAGGTTCGATCATGGGTAGAAAATCGGCGGTGGAATCGAGCCATTCAAAATTCAATAATCTTTCGGATTGAATCCGAAAGATCACAGCGGAATCAACGTCTAAAGCTGGAGCGTAAAAGGCCATAAATCTGAGGAGAAAGCAGGCGCAAAGACGATCCTTCTGCCACTGCCGGACTGAAGGCATGGTCCCACCCGGTTCACTTTCATGGCAAGAATCCGCCAGTTCCGGTTGGTCCTCCCCCAGAGCCAGAGAATGCTGCAGAGCTGAAAAAATAAATTCACAGCGTGGAATCGACGCCAACACAAGATTGGACAGGAGCAGCAAAAGACCGAATCTTTTTGCCCATTTCATCCCGATCGATCCTGTATGTCGTAAAATGACGCGCCCCTCGCTTTGAGTTAGAAAATTCTAGCAAAGATCGGAAGAAGAGGACAATCATAATTCAAAAAGACCGAAAAAAAACTCCTGAACTTTTGGTCCAGGAGTGAGGCTTTTCATAAAGCTATAACGGCAGAGATTGACCCTGCCCTTGCCCATCATTCACAGTTCCAACCTTGACCTTTAAGTTTGTCGACAAAGCCTTGGGCCTGCTGCTGGCAAAACTTGCCATCATTGCGAGCATTCCACAAAACTTTTTCTTCGCCTGGTTGTTCGGTTTCCTTCAGATAGGAAACTTTGCAATCAGAGCCGGTTTTGATATCCGCATAGCCAAGTTTCACTTTGCGAACATTGCTGCCGTTCTTGCAAACCAGTTCTTTGGCTTCAAAATCGCTAGGACTGCCGTTCGCTTCAGCCATAGCCGGGCTCCCTGCTGGCGCTGGAACATCGCTATCGGCGGCAAGAACAGCCGAGGAATGGAACCCCAGACACAGGGCTAGAGTTGTTGCGACTCGCTTCATACCTACCTCCAAAAAAGGGGGAAAACTTCAGGATCTTCGCCTGAGTGAAAGGCATCGGTTGAAAAGAAGTCGGGCTCAAGGCAAGGCTATTGGCAGTTTCTTACCGTCAAAAATGAAGTTGCAGCCGCCCGAATTGAAAGGCAAAACCCTGAGGCATCAGGGTTTTTATCAGGCCAAATCAAAAACTAAAAAAGTCGTCCCATCGGCGCTGGCTGTCACCGTTGGCGAATTCGTCCTTGAAATCGCCATAGCATCGCCAGCTTCCAACTGCAGATCCTGGCAACGCAGACCGCCACTGATCATCTGCAGCCAGCCATAGCGTTCGCTCGAGATCGGCAAAATCAACTCCTGATTCGCTGATAATTCACCGCGTAAAATTCGAACATTCTGCTGAATATGCACCGGTGCATCTTCGCCAAAAGGCGCGACGAGGAGCCGCAAGGCCTCACGACTGCCGCCTTGGAAAGGAGCCTGTTCATAGCTAGGCGGCTGACCTTTTTCTGAAGGTTCAATCCAAATTTGCAGCAGTTCCAACTCATCCTGGTCGGAAGGATTGAACTCACTGTGCCGCACGCCCGTGCCGGCGCTCATCCGCTGTATTTCGCCAGCCCTTACCAGTTCCTTGTTGCCCATACTGTCTTTATGCTCAACTGTGCCGCGCAAGACAACCGTGATAATTTCCATATCGGAGTGGCCATGAGTCGGGAAACCCTGCGCTGGCGCGATGATATCCTGATTGATAACACGGAGCTGGCGAAAGCCCATGTGTCTTGGATCGTAATAGTTAGCAAAAGAAAAACTATGCCAGCTCTTGAGCCAGCCTTTCACTGGACCTATTCGCGGGACTAAAGCCTTCTCGACAAATTCCTGTTCAGAAATAACCTGCCACTGAAAGCCGGAATCATCATTCCGATATCGACCCTCGTCATGCATTTCCTCGCTGGTCGGCGTCGTCT
>JBGSRE010000301.1:0-5026 GCA_041737755.1 Oligoflexus sp. | reverse complement strand
TTACGCCTATTTACGATTTTTGATACGATGGCTTCTTTGAATTCTTTGGAATAGGTCGACCGTTTTCCCACTTGTCTGTTCTTGCTCGCCCGCTTTAAGTTAAATCTGAGTTAAGCGACAGGTACCGTGAAACAGGGGGGTTGAGCCATGGCCTGCATTTGGGGTTGAATTTCGTTTTTTATAGAGGCCTTCAACATAGTCCAGCAATACAGCGGGAAGCCCTGACATTTTTCGATATTTTTGAAAATATGAACCCAGCGGCTGATTTTCGATATTTGAGTCCGAAATCACCACCTTGGACAACGCTTCTAATGTTGACGCACATGCATGCAATACCCCCGTATAGTCTGCATCTTCCAAAGCCCGAGATGCACGTTCGAGGAGTAAGCGAATATTTGTGTGATCGGAAGCATCGTCGGTGTCAGCGGCTTGGTTTACTCCTTCCATTTCCTCAAGAGAAGTCAATTCGACTTTCCAGGTGCTTGCTACTCGACAAAATTTGATGCCCACACCATGGTGTTCAAAAGTCTTGTTTACCTCGTCGCTATCGAGGAATCCCAATGTAATAAGCTCTCCTAGCATTTCGACCTGCATTACAGTTTCCATTCCTACGAGGAGAAGGTTAAAAGCTGAATAGACCTCTCCATATGCGAAGGCCGCTATGTGCTCATCATATTCCTCAATCGGCTCGTCCCCTAGGGAGGTAATTCTATTTCCGCGAAGCAGATTGGCTTTGTTATTGAGGAAGTTGACAGTGTTCACGTCAAATTTTTTCTTCTTCTTCAAACCCATTTCCACCTTACGTGTGAAATACACACTGACCTCCCGAGGAATAAATTCAACGGCGAAGTTATCGATTTGCTCTGACTCAATGAAAATTGGTAGCATGATGTTATTCCGCCCTTATTTCGGTTCCGTAAGTCACGATAGTTCAGGCACTATCGCGTTCTGCACATCGGAATTCGAAATGAAAGACTTTAAGCTAAAGGACAAGTGTGCGTTATTCGTGTCCTTTCCAGAGCGAGTCGTGACATGATCTAATTTTTCTTGGCATTCTCCATGTAGACCTCGCAAGGAGAATGATATGAATGACCCAACCTCGCTGTGCTACGGGACTACACTATAGGCCGTTGTCATCTTTATGGCTCTGCCGGCAACTACTATCTGACCATCGAGTTGGACCAAAGTTCCGCTGGGTTCCTGTGTTTTTGAGCTGGCGGTACAAAGGAATTTCCCCGCGATTTCAGTCGCGGTGCATTTTACTGCCGATGTTCTAATTTCCCGCTCGGGCGGTATCACGGTAGCCACCTTAAGAGAGAGGGACGGCCGAGCGACGCCTGGCGCTACCAAAATTGTATAATTCATCTGGAAAGTACCCTGTGAGGAGCCCCTGCTCAGCCCTATGAAAGCGCCACTCGCGTCGTCGACTTTGGCACTCGCCACGAATTTCCCATGCCAGCGGAAATCTCCAAGATCTTTCGGCTCATTCACTGGCGGTGTCAACTTACAGCGGCTCTTTTTGATTGCGAGATTTGACGGTAGCGGGCTGATAACCCAAGGTCCACAATCTATCGATACATCGCCATGAGTGCCGACGATTTTTAAAGATTCCGCTGGATCAGGCAGGGTGGCTGCCGGAATTTTGGGAATGCTATAATATGTCACGCTGATATCGACATCGTGTCCCCACACCATGCTTGTCACCTCGATTCCCTCTTGGTCGAGACCTAGCGTAGGCCGACCTGGATCCTGAGTGCCGACATTCTGTCCAGAGTAGAGAGCCAAGATTCCCTCTTTATCACCCACAGAAAGCTGAGTCTGTTGCGGGTTCATGGCATTATTGCAATAGTTCATAATGGAGTCCGGATCATAAGCGCCAATGGCACGTCCGGTGATGGATTGGTAAGGCTGGGCTTTATCACAACCGCTGGCCACATCAGAACGGTTTTGCTCATGCATGAGCCCCAATGCATGGCCAAATTCATGAATCGCAATGGATTGCACACATGATTTCATGCTGTCCCGAGAGGTGAAACAAATTTTCCTAGGATCATTAGGCTGGTTTATGGCTGTGCCGGACAGGTCAAGGCTGAGCTGAAGCCCATGAGGCACTCCAGCTAACGCTGCACCAAAACCACTGGTATGACCGCCTATGGCATTATCGATCTTGATGCGCAGTCCACTGCTTTGGAGTGGGCACGTGTCCCAACCGACAAATTGAATTTTGGGATTTGCTCGACTCCAGGAGTTACTGATCGCTTCTTGAACCCAGGCTTTCTCTTCGCTGTAGCTTTCGGCAGGCAAATCCAAAGGTTCCCAGCAGACCGGAATCTGGGAAGAGTCAGGCCAAGGCGTAACATCACGATACACAAACATATCGAGCCGTGAATCCACCTTAGGCGATGTCGCTCCACAGGCAACAAGAGCCCATGCTGCAAACAAAATCTGGCCGATATTTCGCATACGATGGCTCCTAATTTTTCTTTTTTTACCTTTAAAACCTAGTCAATTTCAATTTAATTCCAAACCTAGTGTTTAAAACCTTATTTTCGAACGAACTCATTCAGCTTTTTAAACCTTCGCTGATCGGCTTCTCTCAGAGCTGCGATGTACTCACTTCGAAGGTTGCTAATCTGATCGAGACTTTCTGAGTATGTTTTAGACCCCCAGGTAAAGATCTCTTGTCCGCTTGCAGCCAGAACTGCCTCAGTCGCCAGACGAGCATGTCGCCCGTTGCCACCATAAGTCAAGTCTAAGGTGTTCTATAAGGCACCATAAAATCATCTTATGGTGTTTTATAAGACGCCATAAAACTGTGTGAACCGTGAGCGTCGAGCAGGTGACTGTCAATCACTTGGTCCGCAGTTCGAACTCGTCCTGGTGAGCCATGCTCCTTTCTTGCAGCTTCCAGTCGGAGCTGGGACGGGGCGCCGTCCTAGCTTTATCGGGCTTCGTTACCCGGACCAAAAGGGTGTAGCAGAACTTGAATAGGAAAGCGTGAGAATCCTAGAGACCTGTTCAGCTTAGCATGCAAAATAGCTAGGTCTGGAGTTCAGGATAGAGTGCCACCTAACAAGTGCCTCGACTGCGACTGCCCCTTCTAGGAGCCAAGAGTCATCACCGAAATCCCGGTGGCGCGGCTCAGAGCGCTGATGCTGAAGCAGCATCAAAATACGGCTTTTGACAGGATCAGGGAAACGACGTCCACGGCCACGAGCGGGGACACCATAGTCTTAGAACAGCTTCTCGAGTTCAGCGATCAATTCGTCCGTCATACAAAATTCTCCATTCTGTTGATATTTACAGAATAGACATTAGGCAGCGATCCTGTCCGCAGCCCAGGATGGAACGGTTACCTCTGATCTAGGTTTTTCCGCGCCGGAGGTAGCGTGAAGCTTACTTCTTTTTCTGAGCCATTTTCTCGTCGTTGATAGCCTTGGCTCGAACTCTTGCGGGGCGGCTCCCTACCCGCTCCGCATAGGCCACCAACAAGGGCGAGCTAGGAATCGTATTAAAAAGTAGGCCCCACTCGACGCTGCTGCCGACATAGACGTCGGCAGCTGTGAACTGGTCTCCGCAAACATAGTAGTTTTTTTCCAGGTGTCTCGAAAGGACGGCGATTGTGTCATCGAAGCTGCCAAAGCCAATCATGGCTGAGCGGTCGGGAGCGTTCCAGCCCAAAGCCCGAGCGGTGACCGCATGTTCAACAGGCCCAGCTGCGAAAAGCGTCCATCGGTAGTAGTCTGCACGTCGGTCTGGTGGTGGTAAGAGTTTTGCATTGGGAAAAGCTTCGGCCAAATAGAGGCAAATAGCGGCTGCTTCTGTGATGATTTGCTTATCGTGAACGACGCTCGGCACCTTACCCATAGGATTGACAGCCAGGTAGTCAGCGCGTTTCGTGCCGTCTTTGCCAAATTCCAGCCAAACAGTCTCATAGACTTCGCCTAGCTCTTCCATCATCCAATGGGCAATCTGGCCCCGGCTCATAGGGTTAGTGTACAAGGTAAGACCCATAGCATCCTCATTAAAAAAGTTGTGAGATTCTTATAGTCATGGCTTAAAACGCGACCGAAGTGCGGGGAATTCGAGCCTATGTTATCTGATAACTTTTACATCAAAATATTTTTGCTAGCATTTACTAGCAGTAGATCGATGATCCCTGGCTAGGACTAAGTTAGACTGTCGGTTGATTTTATTAGGGATGAGAGCATCTTGGAGATACTCTCTAAAACTATCGTCGATGACGCCTCACACTCCGGGGTGATCAGATTTCTTCTACGGCTGATCTCCAATATCGAAACGCACTCGAAAGCTGAACCCCGCGCTATCCAGAAGAACTGACGCTTTTCTGCCTTGTGCCAACGGCCGTTTCCTTCTGCTATGTTTAAAGGTATTGCCGTCGCTGCCCTGCTTAGCTGGTCGGATAGGACCCGGTTTTTTGATTCTGTTAGGTGTTGGGAGATTTTTAACGCTTCGTCGGCCCAGATTAGGGCGGCTTGGTAGACTTTTAGGTTTTGGAAACTGAATGGCATTTTTTTTCGCCTCCTTTTTTGGAGGAGGTTAGGATTTTGTCTTATTGGGTTCTAGGGACATGGATTGATTTGGGGGAGGTTTTGCTTTTTTGTTTTTTTTGTTTTTTTGTTTTTTCTTAATCTATCACCTCACAGCTATCAGCTCGCTTTTTGTGCCAGCAAATGGGGCTTTTCGGAGGGGGAGGGGAAGTTGATAGCTGTGAGGTGATAGAGGCCACTGTTGTGCTGGTGCAAAACAGTGGCGGTGGCGGGAATCATAACCCCTAGAAGCACGAAAAATAACACCCAAAGCATTGGGACGCAAAGGTTTTAAGGTTATGGGTTTGCGAGTTTTAAAGAAGTAATTGGGTAGGGCCCCCTGTTTCACGGTACCTGTCGCTTAACTCAGATTTAACTTAAAGCGGGCGAGCAAGAACAGACAAGTGGGAAAACGGTCGACCTATTCCAAAGAATTCAAAGAAGCCATCGTATCAAAAATCGTAAATAGGCGTAAT
>JBGSRE010000295.1:0-8648 GCA_041737755.1 Oligoflexus sp. | reverse complement strand
TTACGCCTATTTACGATTTTTGATACGATGGCTTCTTTGAATTCTTTGGAATAGGTCGACCGTTTTCCCACTTGTCTGTTCTTGCTCGCCCGCTTTAAGTTAAATCTGAGTTAAGCGACAGGTACCGTGAAACAGGGGGTCTTGGACATCTCTATTTATTCCGCACATCCAGTCGTTTTTAGAGGCTTTAAAAAGCGATCCAGAACAGAAAAAGCAAAGCTCTTATCTGTACCTCTTTCGATTACCTTGGCTGCCGGAAATCCTTTTTACTATAAATAAGTCGAAGCTATTGAAAGCCATGTGGGCAAAAATTCCTAGTCAGCGGGTTGATGAGTATTTGCAGAGCGTTGGCACCTATCGAGGTATGCAGGCAGCTCTGGATTGGTACCGGGCCAATCCAATCTCAGCGATTGATTTGGCCCCAATTCGCACACCCACGCTTTTTATAGCTGGGAAAAGCGATCAAGCGATAAGTCGTGCGGCTGTCGAAGGAGCGAAGGCTTTTATGCAAGGGCCTTATCAAGTCGTAGTGAGTCCCAAGGGGCATTGGCTTGTGGAGGAGGATTATCAAACTGTCGAGGCGGCAATCATAGCGCATCTTATACGCTTTGGCAGGCAGGTTTAAAGCGCTGCGGCGACCTCTATAGGCATCGCCAATTGTTGTGTACTGGCGAATTATGCTAGCAGCGTAATTTTTCTCATCGCCTGTAGACAGAAAAACAGCTCGAACAAGTCCCTCAGTCCTGCGAAGGTTTAACAATTCTAAGTCAAAGACATTTTTCAACCATGGACATGATTTATACAGCGTAGAATCGCGGAATTCTGTTTGAATTTAAGTTAATAGTTCAATATTACAGATATAATGACGAAGCCTCACTTTCGAGCGTAAAATACTCTTTCCGCCCATGTCATTGACATTGCAGTGTTAATTCTTCGCAAGGCTGAGGGACCTTTTTTCGACCTGTTTCTCGGTCAACAGGCTAACGCTTCTATAGGAAATCATTAGGCAATAGATGCAGCATGACAGACGATGTTCGACGGCCGCTAAGCTTGGTGCAGTCTTTGCTAAGTACTGAGCAAATATACTTCCATAACCAAATTTTAGAGGGTGACCAATGAGAGCGCTTCGCACATGCCAGTCGTTAGTCTTTTCTGCTTTACTTATAAATGCCAGCGTTGCTTGTACCAACACGGGCTTTCTTGGTACCGGTGCCGGTGCCGCCCAAACTTCCAAAAAGAAAAGTGCCAAAGTTATGACAAGCGATGAGAATCAGGCGTATTATGAAGAATTTCTTGATACTGCTACGAGCGAACATCTCAGCTCAATTCACAATTATTTTGCTGAGACGGTCGGTGATGCAGAGTATGAGATCGATGGCTTCCATTTTTCTGGAATGGCATCACTGACTCTCGACCTCAAGGAAGATTTGGAAAATAACCATCCCGATCTGGCTGAAAAAACCTTCAGAGAAAGACTTGAAGATTTGGGAATCGATCCTTACGAGACGTCAGGAATCACTGATGATGAGAAGCAAGAAGCTTTGGCCACCTCGGAAAAGATCATGGAGTACTCCCTTAATTCATCTTCTTCATCCGCAGAAGATTCGGAAGAACAGGAAGTGGCGCTTCGCCTGGCTGCTCCTGCCTGTACCAGTTATACCACACAGCGCGCAACTCCCCAGCAGACATCTGAGTGTAGAGTCAAGGTAGCCAAGGGAATGAATAGTTACCTTGAAACCCCAGATGCCAAAGCTAAATACGGCGATGCATCGACAAAGGATGCAATGTGCGGCGCGTATGGGGCAATCTCAACTCAGAACGCGCAAATAGCACAAGGCATGGCTGCTTTGGGAGGAAAATTCGACACAAGTTCACCCGCCTGGGCCCCGGGAATAGACAGGTCGAACACTGCCTACAATACTCAGGTCGCAGCAGATATGAACCGAAACACGATGGGCTGTGGTAATCCCTGAAGGCAACAAAGCCCGCGGCTGGTTCGCCCGGGCCTTGGCAGTTCCCGATCAGTTCATATAGGACTGGATGGTCTGCGCGGCTTCGTTCCCGGCGAATCAAACGCCAAAGGCCTTATATCTATTAACTGATTCTCGAAGCGGCTGCGACGCGAGGCTGATCCCTGGGGAACAAGGTATGGGCAGCCCGTTCTCGCGACGATGGCTCCCCCTGGGGCCATTGGCTTTAAGCTCAGCGCGAGATGCCAACGCCATTCAGATCAATGTTGCCATTTGGCCCCGCGACGTTGAACTCGAGAACAAGCAGATGTCCTTGCTCCTGACGGAATGTCCTTTCCGCAAAGTACAAGGTTCGTGCTTCTGTCCATGGCATGCATACTCATTCACAGCCTTGTCCTCCCTATCAGAGACATCGTCCCGAAGAGACCCCAAGCTATCATTGCCCTTTCGGCCCTGACTCGCCAACACTGAATTCACTGCGCAATGCCAGAGCTAAATCATCATTGCGACTCATATCATCGAACTTCAGCACAGCGTAGTAGTTGTGCCCCTGCTTTTCCTGAGGAAAATGGATTTTTAGGATTTCCTGACCGAGGCGACGATCGAAAAGGGCAAAGGGATCGCGCACCTCACGGGCCGAGAAGTCGGTAGGATTCCAGAGCCGACCGCTGCCCCATTTGAGGTGCTGCTTGCCATAGGTCATAAATAGCTGGTCGCCCCAGTCCCATTTAAAGCAAAGTTCATCGAGTTTGGAATCGACACAGGAACCACAGGCGAGCTTAGCTACGGCAGCTGGTGCAGGGGCCGTTCGAGGCGGCGTCAGCTCTTCGAAGCGCGCGCGGAGAAAAGCCCGCATATCCTTATTGGGGGCGCATATCAAAATAAACATGATGAGCATGTGAGGGATAAAGACTTAGTGAATAGATGTAGACATGTTTGACGTTCTGAGTTGAATACACCGGAATACGCGATTCGATGCCCAAGCCTTGGCGGAAGGCAGCTGTTTGTCGAATAATGGGACTCCACAGTCTTGGAAAGGACATTCCCATGAAACGATTTATCATTAGCGCCTGTTTTCTGTTCCCCGTTATTTCTACAATGGCCAGCTCTCAATCCGTCTCACCCAGCAAAGAAGACTCTATCGAGCCCCCATGTCCACTAATCTATCAGGAATCTAATCTGGGTGTTTCCGTGCTGACAACGCTCGGCGACGGCATGCCATCGTTTAGTGTTGCATTGAAAAGCAGAGCGATAGGCGAAGCCATTTCCCTGATTGACCAAGATACGATGATAGCAGTAGGCACACGACGCATGGAGAATGGTCGCCTTCTTCTCGGCTACACACGAGGCGTTAGCTACTACAGTGGATCAGGAGACTTCTCTCTCGAGTTAGAAGTCGGTGGTGAGACCGTCGAAGTTCGAAATTTCTCAGTCTCTGCCGATCATTGCGGCTGGCTATCAAGCCAGAATCATTTATTCACAGTCGAAGCACCCAAGCCCCTCCCACTCGACCCTACGCTTGAGTACCTGCCGTTGGACGGTGGTGACCTCCTCCTGCTTGACCCAAAAAATGGAGAGGCTCGTAACATCAATGGCACCAAGGTTTGGGCTGATGTGGAAGTCAATCGCTCATTCATGGAAATCAAACAAGGCACTGGCGGTTCAGCCTCAGCAGGCTTGAAGTGGGAAAGAAACCCTCCTAAAGGCAAGGTCCTCATCGGTGGTTTTGTGGAATTTGGGGTTGATCGGGGTCCCTTTCCAAAATCAGAAGGAACCTTGACTCTCCAGGGCGGTCGCCGCGTCTACGGGCGCCTTATTCCATAATCTCGCTTTGAACGATAAGGTCTGGCCTTAGGGCCAGACCCGGGCCAGACTCCTTTTTCAGTACTATGATCAAAGCGCAATTAGATGATGTTTGAAAAGTATCAACTCCTGCTTCACTAGGCCGCCTTCACTCCTCATGTTCCAGGTCTAAACTCGGCTTTATGCTATACACTTAGCTTTTGAAGCTGCCTCTCGCAAACAGCCTCTTAAAGCCGATTCCACTGACCTACCTTTGAGCCGGTGTCATTCAAGATTTCAATCGAACGCACTTTAAAATCCGTATCCAAAATCCAAATCGTCTTAAAGCCATCCGCGTACTCCACAGTACGGGTACGACCTGCGGCTGTCTCTGCTATAGATACATCTATGCAAGCAACTGAATTCAATTTTGCAGCAGCACTTTTGATAGCATAAGGATAGGGTCCAGCCGGGTCCAACTCGATGGCATAACTGATCTCTTGCAAGCTTAGGCTCCAACTCGTAGCACTTAAAGCGGACACTGTAAAATCTTGAGATCCTAAAGTGTCATCAAAGGTAGCGGTTGGCATCTCAGAGATAGGAGAAGCACAGGCACTGAGGATCCGATTCCACTGCTGCCCCATCGGCGTGGTCGGGACTGCGGGCTCGATGGTTGGATTATTCGATGCTTCCGATTCATTCGCAGTGGCGGGCTTAACGACCGGGCTTTTATCCGAGTCCTTATCCGACACCTGCTCGATGATCTCGTCGGGTCCCGGTGGTTTTTTCCCATTTCCAATCTCAGTGCCACAGCTCGATAAGCATACGAGAGTCAGTGTGAGCATAGGCGAAATGCTCAAGCAAGAGGGCAATGTTCGTGTGCTTTTCATCATATCCCCGTAACTTTCTTGCTTTGCGGAAACATCTGAAAGTTACACTGAATCACTACTGAATTCGCTTGCTCTTTGGCTTTGATCAGGGCCCATTGGTGCAAATTCTTTCGAAATTCTTTCAGCTTCTGTTTGAGTTCCCCAAGGTTTTCCTCGGGAAGGTGAAAGATCAGGGCTCCGTATTCCCGCTGGCTCACAGGTAGATCCTCGAGCATGACGATAGACTGCTCTAAAGCTTGGCGATGGTAGCTTTGAATAGCCAGGCTTCGCACTTCATCCGAGCTTATAATGACATCATCTTTGACCTGATACTGACCTTGAGCATCCTTGACGATAAAGCCCTTCTTGCGCAAAAAATTAAGGGCATGCGTGATCTCACGGAGATGACTCCTTCCACTCAATCGCCTTTCTATCCAGTAGGGATCATCCCGAAATTCCCTAGCCGAAACCATTTCCCTCAACACAGGATAGATCCAATGCTGTATGTACTCGACCGCATCCGCTTCCAGCTCATAGCGTTTGCTTGCGGGGGTAAGGCGCGTGATCTCTTTGATCAGGACTTGCTTTTCCTCCTCGTCCTGGCTTTGATTGAGAGCGACTAAACAGCGAAAGTAGGCTGCCATGGGTTGGGATAAGCCTAAGGCCTTGCCAAAGGGTTCAATCGACTGCGGGCCAAGGCTTCTTTTGCCGTCTATCACGAGCTTAAGAAAATTCGGGGAGGTAAATCCGGCCTGCTGAGAAAACTGGCGGTAGCTATAGCCTCGCCGACTAGCCTTTCGAGCCTGATAAAAATCAGCAAGATAGGTCCGATAGTTGGTGTAGCCATAGATGCTTAAAAGGGACTCTTCCGCCATGTGTGACCTCGCCTTGTGTTTCCCCCCTAGGTATTTATGATTTGATTTTAAATTTCTATGATTAAAATTCTTAATCGATATAATGTAAGCGCTACGGCACGATGCGGTCTTTACTTGGAAACCTGGTGGGGCTTTAATGTGAAGTGCTTATGAGCCCGATAAGGCAAAAGCTTTTCGAGCTGGTCCAAGGTGGAGCTTTTAGGTAGTTCTTTGAAAACCAAAGTCAGATAATCATGCGGGTCAATGCCATTAGCCTTGGCGGTCTCTATGAGACTATATAAGGCGGCACTTGTCTCGGCTCCATTGACGGTATCAGAGAAAAGCCAAGCATTCCTCCCAACGACAAAAGGCAGGGCCCCGGAAATCAAGAGTCTATCGACAATGGCAGGGTAATGAAAATTAGACGCGCAACAAAAGTTTTGACCGTTTTCTTAAGCCTTGCGTTGGTGGGCCTCGCGGTTGCGGGCTTTTTTTTGCGCAGTGAGACCGGCCGGCTTTGGGCTCAGCGCGAGGCTATCGCTTGGATCGAAAGGGAGTATGGTGTTTCCATCCAATACCAATCCCTTGTCATCACTGAGACGGCTTTGGGCTGGGATATAGCCCTTGGCCAAATCCTGTGGAAACGAGAGCCCAATACTCCAGGCGTGAATCAGGATTTTCCAGGCCAGCCGATTGAGGTCTTGCACCTCACCGTCAATCCCATCAGCTTTTTTTTCAAGCAGCAGCCTATCACGAGCATCGTCATAAGGGGACTGATCCTGCGGCCCAAGATCGATGCCGATGGGATCTTTTTGCAAGGAGCCGCTTGGCGTTTGAATCAAGAATCGCTGGCCAAACTCATTCCTGGATCATCGGACCTTGGGCAGATCAACCCTTGGCCTTCTCTTCGGGTCGAAGATGCGCTCATTGAACTCGCAAACGATCAAACGACCGATATCTCTAGCGACAAGGGATTTACGACAATCCGGGTTGCCGGTGAATGGTCGGCGACGGGTGGCTTACGGGATATTGAACTCGTCAGTGCCCGGCTTGATCTTGTTAAACTTACTGAACAGGCGCATCAACTCGGAATTTTACTTGCTAGGCCTGTCCTAGGTTCGACTCTTGAAAAAGACTTACGTTTTCTCGAACGCGGCTGGATCGAAGCTTTGCAAGTCCACTGTTTGGAAGGCCTTGACTGCAAGGGTTCCGTCAACTTAAAGAACCTGCAATGGAAAGAAAAAGGCTATCTGCCCGGACTGAATGAATTGTCAGCTCGCGTTGAGTTTAATCACAAGCAGTTCCAGATCATAATACCGCATACCGAGCGCAGCCTCACTTGGTCTAAAGTCTATCGTCAGCCAGTGGCCATCAATCTATTCGGTACTCGCATCAAAGGTGAATATGGTGATGACTTCATCACCTTGGATATTCCCCAAACTAAGATTGACTGGAATCAACTGCCGTTTGAAGCGGAAGCTCAGCTCAAACTTTCATTCAAAAATATGGACAAGTCTTACCTTCAGTTGCGTCTGCATAATTCATCCGCCCCTTGGGACAAGGTGATTGCGGTCCTGCCAAACCAGATACTTGGTCACGAGCTCGTGGGCTGGTTGAGTCAGCGCATCCGCAAGGGACAGACGCGGAATCTCTTAGCAGAATTCAAGGGACCCATCATGGAGTTTCCCTTTGCCGTGAAAGACTCTGGAATCTTCTCCCTTGACGCAGATTTTTCTGGTATGCAACTCGCTTATTCCGATGAGTGGCCAGTTCTTGATCGGTGTCAGGGGCATGTGCACATCAAAGGCGCGAAGCTTGGCATCGATAAACTTGCCTGTCAAAGTCATGCTCTGAAGGCTGATCAAGGAAGGCTCGAAGTCCCAGACTTTTTAGCCGCCAATCCCCACCTCAAGCTGGACCTCGAAGCCCAAGGTGATATTGAGGCCAGTTTAGACTTTCTAGGAAAGACACCTCTGCAGGCGATCAGGCAGGTGGTCAGTGCACTCGGTATCTCGGCGTCTTTGCAGAAGACTCATATCTCAATGGATATCCCCTTAAAAAGGAGCGCAGCTCAAGCTGGTTTGCAGCTTGAGGGGGAAACCCTGATTCCCTTGGCAGACTTAGTTTTGCCGCGTCAACTCCTCAGAGGTACTCTGCGCCAAATAAAGCTTAGGTTCGATCAAAATGGCCTTCAGAAGCTAACGGCTGATCTGGTGCAATCGAATCAGAAGTCCCAGCTTCTCGTCCGTAGGGATCCCTCGGAGTCCTATCTCGATTTAGAATTGAAAACTCTTTCTGGTGCATCAGGCCTCGGGCTTGCCTTTCGCTTGAGTCCCGCACGGCAGCCGCAGCGCATCGAGGGGAGATTTAGCGGATTGACACTGTATCAAGGAGCGGCTCACGTGCTCGTGGATTCGCTTGTCTGGCAAGGCTTGGATAGCCCGTTTCAAGTGAAGGGCCAAGCATCGGTGCAGGATTTTGGCAAGATCAGTCCCATGCTAGGTCTGGGCGAAGATTACGAAGGAGGGCGAGGGACGATCAATTTCGACTTGAGTTTGCCAGGGAATCTTTCTCTCACTAGTCCTGCCAAGCTCAACGGCAGCCTGGACTTCGATCTTGAAGATGGCAGCATTCACAAACTGTCGGGCACGCCGATGGCTTTCATCAATATAGCTAACCTTAAAGTATTTGGTATCACTTCCCACAATCTTCACTATCCTTTTCTCAAGGGAAAGCTCTTGTTTGATCGTGGTTCGTTGTCGACGGACAATTCCAGTATTGGGCTCGGGGCCCTTGAAATTCAAGCTAAGGGTTCGATCCATTACCCGTCCGACTCGTTGAAAGTGGATTTGACCATTATCCCTGATCTCGGTTCGCCTGTGGCCTCGTTAGCTATCGGTTTGTGGAATCCACTGGTCGGTCTGAGTCTTTATGGTTACTCGAAAATCCAGAATAAGGCATCCGATTCGCGCCTGAATCGGCTAGCTTCACAGTCCTATAGGATGAAGGGTTCGATGGAGAATCCTGAAATCTCACTGATCAACCTTCTACAACTCAAAGAAATTCTTCCGTGGACCAACTCAAACGATAAAGCAGGAGCATCCCCATGAATCATTTTGATCTCGTCGGGACCTGCACTGCCCTCGACCAATTCGGTCGCGATCCAGCCTGGA
>JBGSRE010000681.1:0-4765 GCA_041737755.1 Oligoflexus sp. | reverse complement strand
GCAAGAAATCGCGAAACTCGGCTCAGGTAAAGCCGTTCCTGATCGGAATGTGAATAGGATGAGTACTATCTTTGGCCAAGTTATCGAGAAGCTCTTTCATGCGCAAAGGCACTTCATTCGAAGGCGGCGGCAGATAAGTCGTTCCTGTGATCAGCACGTTGCGATCGCGGTATTTTCCAGCCGTCTCTTGATCAATTCTAAAATAAAAAAGTCGATGTACTTCAAGAATCAGTTCCTCGGTGACCGTTTTCTCGGCATCTAAAGCCTTGAATAGCATGGCGAGTGCGTCGCCATGTCCGATCGCCTCAAAGTGCTCTCGAAGTGATTTACCACCAATCGTAAGACCGTCTTCAAGAATAACCTTGGTTTCAGATTCAGATAGGGTATTGCCTTCGATAGCGTTGCTTGAATAGGTGAGCGCCACTCGCCAGTACGATCTGATTTCCTCGATATGTTTGCGCTCAACGGGGCGTAGGGCCTTGAGTTCCTCAAGTAGGCTATCGCACTTCTGAATGATCGAGTGATTCATAGGTTTCTCCCACGGGTATACGCTATCGAAATATACCCCGAAAAAGTCTGGTCAGCAAATCGCTTCACGCAGATCCTTAGCTATCCAAATCCAAACTCTCCGCTGACACCGATAGGTCGAGAGGCCGCCGAGTATAGAGCGCTGTGGTTTCAATACTCTTATGCCGAGCGTGATTGCGGAGAGCAACGACATCGAGCTTGGTATAGTGCCCAAGCCAATAAAGAGAAGCCCGCCTGCAGTCCTTGAGAGTCAAATCTGGATATCCATATCGTCTCCAGCTCTTGAAGTACCAATCTGCGCCGAACGGAAAAAGAGGTTCATCTCGCTCTCTTTGGTTCAATTCCTTGACAATTATCTTGGCAGCTTCCTCACTAAAACAAGCCACAAGACCTTTGGAGTTGGCCTTAGGATCCGGCATATGGTCCAGTCCTCGGGATTTTTGCCGATAGACCTTCACAAGCAAACGGTCATACAGTCCTGCGGCAGCCATCACCCGGCATGACTCCTGACTTTGGGCCAATCGTCCGGCAACGAAATCATTCACTTGCAGCGCAAAGGTTTCCTGCGGTCTTAACGAGAAAAAATATCCCAATAGCAGCAAGAGGCTTAGGTTAGCTCTTGCCGATTCCCAGGCCAATATATCTTGGGGAGTCGGCAAATGCTTCAGTGGAGTCTGACGTGGGCCGAGTCGTCTATTTCGCAACACCAGTTTCCCACTGGCAATGCCTTCCTCGCTCAGCCAATTCCAAAACATACTGAGCGAGTGGTGAATAGCTTTGATCTTGCTTTCTGCAATTTGCAACTTCGTCCGCAGCCATGGCGATACCAGACGCGAATGCTCGCGTATATCACCCAAATCCTTCAGTCCAAGCTCGTCGCGAAAGTAGGGAAGGGCGAAGACCAAAAGATTGCGGCGGTGAATTTGGATCGTATAGGGATGCCTAGCAAAATCAGTTTGAAGAAATTGGCAAAAGGCTTCAACTGCTGCAATCCAAAGAGGATCACTGAGTGGAACATGAGCTTGACTCGCACTCCCGCGTTCGTTCACAAGTTCCCAGTTCCGAACCCAAGCATCGATTTCTGCCTCGGTCAGTGAATCTAGGCCGCGTGTCTCATCCCGTGGCAAGGTTCGTTGTTTCATCGCGAGTTTGTCCCAGAAATAAACAAATACGCGGCTTCCACTCTTTTTCTGCCAAAATGCCATTGACTTGGAATCTCCTGCTATCCACGAACCCACACACTATCGATGGCACTAAGATAGACTCGGAGAAAAATCCAGGGACATGACAAGTCGTGACGAAAAGTTGGGAGAAATCTGGTCGACCTGGACTGATATCTTAGGCTTCATGAGTGCAAGGGATCACTGACCAAGCATCTTTCGACACCAAGCGACCGCATCTTGAACGGCAGCTAGAGTACTGCGAATCTCTTCCTCGTCAAGAAACTCGGGGCCTTCAATATATCGGCGAATGGAAGCATACTCAGTGAGGCTAGCCAATTCATAACCAAAAGGAGCTTGGAGAGAGCTTGGGATTTTAGCGAGCAGAACACCGATATCATGGACCAGAGGTACAGCTTGTCCCGCATGACAAATGACCGCTTTCAAAGCTTTCTCCAGAGCTTGTTGAGCCAAATAAATAATGTTTTCTTTCCGATCAGGATTCGCCGCGGCGAGCAATTGTGCTGCCTGGAGGTCTCCTAGGGCGATGCGCATCAGCTCTTGTCCGTAGACTTTTGGAAATATCTTTTCCTGTTTACTTGGACTCATTCTTTATCCCCACTTTGATAAAGTATTCGACCTTCCGCCTCGGCAATGAAACAAACACCTCCAACTGCTGCGCGACTTATGTAGTCTGCAGTCGTCATAAAAAGAATATCAATCGGATAATCGATCGGCGGTCTCTGTTTAAAATAATTTTTTCGCGCCAAATCAAGGTCGTTCTTATTCTTCAACAATACAATGACATCTAGGTCCGACATGTCTGTCATCTCTCGCCGAGCAGCAGAACCGAACAGAATAATTCGTTCGGGGATGCACGTGACTTTAATAAAATCACCAAGAGCAAGAATCAAGCTTTCGCTCAGCAATGGATCGAGCATTTTTTTTGTAAGGTACTTAAGACTCATAAAAGCCTCGGCTGCAAACCTAATAGACGTAAGCGCAAGCATACCATGTTCCGTTCCACCCAAGCGACCATTTCCGCTCTGATCTATTCTGACGAGAACTGGATGATTGCTTCTCTGTATAGGAAAATAATTCCCAACAAAATCGGTATCATCGACCAATAGAATTGGGGTCGGCCTTGAAAGAATGTTTGCCAAGCTGTGGAACTACAAGTTGACGTTGAGATCCAAATGGAGTGCTTGCTACACTTGGATTGTAGACAAAAGCCATAAGTTGCTCGAGATTGATGACGTCCATGCAATTATAGGCTAGTAGAGTCTCAAGAGCCGCTTGCTTGGCTGTTCGCTAGTATTATTTCAACAGCATGACGGCAAAGAAACCATCCACTGATTGCAATTCACCTCGATTGTGACCTGCAGATTTTGTTCGTTTCCTTCCTTCCAAGCCATGACCATACCCGTTAGGGTGATGGACCAAACCGTCGAGGCGACCTAGGCAACATCAAGCCGAACAGTAACTCCCTTAAGACCTTCCTTTTCAACAAGATCCTGAAGAGCGAGCTCAGCCCATTGCTTAGGGTGATATCCAAGTTTTTTTGCCCAAGCCCAAGCGCGGGCAGGGCTCACAACCTTGCGGCCTTTTTCAATATCACATAGATGCTGTTTGGAAATTCCAAGTTTTGATGCAAATTCCTGCTGTGATAGCTCGTCACAGAGCCTAGTTGAGTGAATCACCTTCGCCAGAGTTATCTTACCAACCATCTTTTCCATGAACACTTGTGCGTCGACGCCTTTTTTAGTATTCGTGCTTGTTGATTTCTTCGATACTGACGAACCGGATCGTCCCGTCTTTTTTGATGATGTAGATCGCACGGTAACTCCTTGATAAACGAATCGACCGCTGACCGGCCCTGTTTCCCCTAAGCGGTTCGTCATGAAAACCGGGTATTTTTCGAACTTCTTCTAAAGAATATTGCGTAACTGCGGCCACCCAAGAGCGCAATTTTTCCACTATGGGTGCAGGCAGCTTTCGGGCCTCTTTCTGCGCGCTTGAAGAGATTACGACTCAATTTATTGCCATAGAGGCACTCCAGCCCACCTATGTATGAGTACACCTAAAAGGTGTACCTCACAAGCTTCTACTCAAGTTTAAACATCAGAAAAAGTCGCTGGAGTCTCATAGACTTTTCCCCCTCCTGAAAGCCTCAGAATATAATTCGAGCCGCTCCTGGGCATCAAATCGATTCGCCAATCCTGGCCTTGAAAGGATCGCATCCAACTGGCCAAAGGCTTTGCTGCAGAGCTTGGGATGACTTCTTTCCATCGATGGTATCCAGCAGTGAATTGCCGGGATCCTGTCGCTGTTGGCTGGAGCAAGGGAAAGTGGAAGATCGCCAAGGCGAGATCTTCAATGGGCAAGGTGAGTTGAATAGTTTCATCTGTGGTGGTGCGAATCCAGTCTTGGTAAGCACTGACCCTCGTATAAACGCCAGGCCTTCTTTCTTTAGCGCATCCCACGCCCCAGCTGACAATTCCATAGAGCAGCTCAGGACCATTTTGGGAAACTAGGGGACCACCTGAATCACCATCGCAACTGTCTGTCTGAGGACTTTCCGCGCAGATCTGCTCTTCGATGACAAACTTATAGGGTCCACCGCGACTCTGACACTCATAGCCGGCCAGCTCTTTCAGCTCCGCTGTTTGTAGGAACTGAGGATAGCTGTAGCCTCTCCTGTCGGTATTGCCGAATCCATAGATTCGCAAAGGTGTTTCGATCCTTTCTGATCCTTCGAATCGAATCGGTTTCGCATCGGCAACTGTATCAGTCTCTTCGATAAATAGCAGCGCCAGGTCATGTTGATACTTGCTGTTGTGGTAACGTGGGTGCACGCGGATGGCTTCGACTCGCCGAGGCTCCGAAGGGCGATTCAAGTCGCTGATGGCTAGGCGGACTTCCAGTGGCCCACTTGTGCTCGCAACACAGTGGGCTGCTGTCAGAACGAGGCTGGGGCCGATGAGACTTCCTCCACAAAATGGGGTGAGTCGCGATTCTCCATAAATGGCCACAAAGTATGGAGGAGCATCGCTAGCCTCGCCGCCGATAACCGAAGT
>JBGSRE010000666.1:0-3646 GCA_041737755.1 Oligoflexus sp. | reverse complement strand
AACAGCTGCACCAGATTGAGTTCAGGAGATTCTAAATCAACTTGAATCTGCTGCAGCTGACGATGCGTCACTGAATTTTTTCGACGAGCGAGACCGATGACGCTGGCTTGATCCTTTAATGCAAGCTGGAGGAGTGCTGCTCCCAATCCTGAACTATGACCGGTGATAATAACCAGATGCTGTTCCATAGTTTTCGCTCACTTCCTGATGGCAAGGCGCTTGCTGACTCCGTTTGCATATACTCGATCGGCTATAGTCCTGTCCATTGTTTGCTGTCCAGGCCCGCCTCGGGCGGGGGCGATTTGCCTATGAGTGAGGCTCAATGACTAAAATTACCCGTTCTTGGCAGCTGCAAGCAGCGCTACTTTTTCAGCAAAGTACTCACGAATCCTTGTTCAAAAAGCTTGATTCAGGACCTGCCTATTCATTCCATTCAATGCCATCCATCGCACAGCTGGACAACGGAAATCTTTGCCGACGACATTGCCGAAAAAAGTAAAGATAGCACTTGAGTTGAAAGAGCAGGGGCCAGAGGTCACTCCAGGCAAACGTCACATCACGGGCCTGGATGCATTCCCGAAAAGTCCGCCATGCAAGGCGAGGATTCAAGACTAAATCAGGCAAGGCCGTAAGGACCCCCAGCATAATCTGCGCTCGACCCCGCGAAGCCAGTTTTGGCAATGGTCTTTGGGGATCCAAAATGGATTGAGCCAGGATCCCGGGATTCATAAGGTGAACCCCGCTGGTAATTCGAGGATTACATTCCACAGCAAAGACTTCACCATCTGCATTCTTTAAAAAATCAAAGGATATAAAACCGTGAAATTTCGAATGGCGGGCAAAGGTTTCGACCCATCGCTCAATCTTCTCATCAACAATACCCTGAAAAACTACGCCTATCGTGCCCAAGATCACGGATGGTCGATAGATTTGGGTCTGCATGACCCGACCTTTTTGGATCACGGAAAAGGAGCAGAGTGTTTCCCCTGCTATACGTTGCTGAATGAGCCAGGAACCATCCACTGGGACATCACATTGCTCCGGAGTTGTCCCAGCCTTTGCAAAAATCACCCCAGTGCCGCCCCGTGAATAGCAGCGCTTCAGCAAAAAATCGTCTGCCTGAATCTTTTCTACAGCTGTGCTGCCCTTCAGCAACAAAGTCGAGGCAGGAACGGACAAGCCCATGCCATGGGCTAAATCATTAAAAGTTTGTTTATGATGACAATGCAGCAAAAGCGCAGCATCGCTAAAAAAAACTTCACAGTACTTGTTGATTTCCGATTGAAAGCTGGCGAGGTAAAACACCTCTTCGCTGCAGGGCACGACCAATTCGATCTGTTCGCGGCGAATGATATCGATAATCGCCAGCTCATAGGAAGCAGGCTGCGGACGAGGCGGCGGCACCACATAGGCTTTGGCCACTGCCCGTGAACCCTGACAAAGATAAGTGGGATAGCTATCGGCGACAACCACATAGCAGCCGGCACGGGCAAGGCTCCGCGCTAGCTCCAGGGCGCTCGGCACGCGACCTGAGGTCAACAGCACTCTTTTTGTCAACTCTGGCCTCCTAGATCAAGGCAAGATCAACATAAGGAGCCTTATCCTTTTCCGAGTGAATCAACGAATCAGGCTCCGAAGCCGCAATGACTTGATGTGAATAGAGATGAACTTTGGTCTTAACTCGGATTATAGCCCGAAGACAGTGCCTCAACCTATCTTTTTCATGGAAGCCGACGGCTACGAACTGATGCTCATTCTGTTGCCGAACCTCTCGCATCACGAGCCGAATGAGATTGCGCAAGGCATGGATGGATCCTGGCTTACAAGCTGGCCAGCGAAGATACAAAAAGCGTAAAGGACGACCTTCGACCGGTGCTGGGGGCATGGTCCAAATCATGCCGAGCCAAGCAAGCAGTTGTACGACGATACGAAAGAATCGGCTCAATCGAACTGCTACTGTCCGCCGCAAATTTTTTTGGTCCCAGGTGCCAAGGCAAGCCAGGACTTCACCTGATTCATTCTCGGCCACCCAAATATTTTGCATGGCAAAGGATCCGTGCTGACCAATGGCCCGCTCGAGAAACTCTACGGAAAAATCGGGTGCTCCCGCACTTCCCTGATAAGTCTCTTGGAGAATTCGGGCCATGGTGGGAATATCTTCGGGCTGCGCCTGACGATAGCGATACTGCTTGGAAGCTTGATAGCTCCAGACGGGTAGCAGCTGATAGAGATTGAGGGCGCCATCATAGCACACCTTGATCGCATCGCCGAGCAAACGCTGCGCTTTCACCGGAGCAGCATTGCCCTCCATAATTTCAGCGCTCCCGTGATGGTAGCCTTCAGCCAGTAATTTACTTCGGTAAATCTCCAGGAATTTTGCCGCGACTCGGGTGCCCCGCCAGGCCGGATGAGTTCTCAAGTCCCCGATATGAAGAACTTTCACGATCTGACCGAGCCACTGCTCTTGCCTTTCGATCAGGACGACAGACCCCACAAGCTCGCCTCGCAGGTCCTCTGCAACGTAAATATAGGATCGATCCCCCTGCAACCGGGTCATCGCAAAAAAATCAGGGTAACGATCGAGATAAACTTGCAATTGTCCTTTCATAGGACATCTTCGAACCAGCTCAATCAGCCGCTCGTTGTCATCCAGGGCAGCTTCGCGGATACGATAGGATAAGGCCATTGCGTCCCTCACAGCAGACTCAAATGCAGATTCACGGAGCTTGTAAAAGCATCCTTCTTCCGACGAATAAGTGCCTTTGTCAAATGAGAATATCCAGGATGCGCCACTTGGACTTACATTGCAACGCGCTGAGTTTTCTTGAAGGATTCAAAGCCTTGCCCTACCTGAATTTCTCGCTTCCTTGTCAATTGACATGAGGCAAGTGTAGCTATAGAATCCCGGCTAGATCAAAAAAACAGGATTTCCAAACTCCATGCGAACACTTTCATTCATTTTTCTCAGGCTCTTCGTCCTGGTCCTGGGCTTCGCGCCTGCGGCCTTCGGCTTGCAATTCCAGCGTTATCATGGGCTGGAAGAGGTCGGACAATTTTTACGAAGTTCGGCTCAGGAAAATCCTGAAATTGCTCGCTTTGTCATGCTGGGAAATTCGCTGCAAGGTCGTGAAATCGCCTATCTGGCGATCAGCAAGAATTGGAGCCCCGATGCGCCGGCGATCTATTTTAACGGCACCCATCACGGCAATGAGAAAGCTTCCACCGAAGCTGTGCTTGGTCTGATTCATTTTTTGCTTCGTTCCCGCGACCAAGCGGATGTCGATCGCTTGCTTCGTCGCTATCGCATTATCTTACAGCCTGTGGTCAATCCCGACGGTCATGCGGCCAACCTGCGGACGGATTCCCAAGGAATTGATCCCAATCGCGATTATGCAAGCCCGACTCGCCCTGAGTCAGAGTCCTTTCGGCTCGTGGAAACGCGGCTGGTTCGCCGACTTTTAAGCAACGAACGCGTGGTGGCCTCGGCCGCATTTCATTCCGGCTTGGAGGCCGTGCTTTGGCCTTGGTGCCACACCCCTACCCTGAGCCAGCATGATCCCGTCTTCAAATCTCTGGGCGAAGCTGTGGCACGCACGATGGGAATGCCGAAGTACACGCAGTCCTTCAACGATTATCAAACCGAAGG
>JBGSRE010000652.1:0-2778 GCA_041737755.1 Oligoflexus sp. | reverse complement strand
CAGCATGTTCAATCCGCTGGAAAGGAAAAAATCCAGGGCGCGAATGTGTTGGTCGCCATTTTCTCTGAAAAGGACTCTTTTGCAGTCTTTTACTTGGAAAAAGAAAAGATTACCCGACTCGACGTCATCCAGTATCTATCGCATGGTGTCAGTAAAGGTGTAGATGAGTCGGGAGATGCTGATGACAGCGCCTCTCGTTTCCTGCCAGGTCAGTCCGATGACGAAGGGGAAGCCCCTTCCAAGGATCCTCTTGGCAGGTTTGCCGTCGATCTCTGCGAACGAGCTCGGCAGGGAAAAATCGATCCATTAATCGGTCGAGACTATGAGCTAGAACGGATCATGCAAGTTCTCTGTCGACGTCGGAAGAATAATCCGCTCTTTGTCGGCGATGCCGGTGTTGGTAAGACAGCTTTAGCGGAAGGTTTGGCGCTCAAAGTTGTTAATGATGAAGTGCCTGACGCCCTGAAAGGTCTGCGGGTCTTTTCGTTGGATATGGGCTCTTTGATAGCGGGTTCTAAGTTCCGTGGTGATTTTGAGCAACGGCTCAAAGGTGTGATCAAAGCTCTGCAAAAGCAGCCAAAGCATGTGCTTTTCATCGACGAGATCCACACCATCATCGGGGCAGGTGCGGTTGGCGGTGGGGCGTTGGACGCATCGAATATTCTCAAGCCGGCACTGGCCAATGGTGAAGTGCGATGCATGGGATCCACGACTTTCAAAGAATACCGCAGCCATTTTGAAAATGATCACGCACTGGCGCGACGTTTCCAAAAAATAGATATAGAAGAGCCCTCGCGTGAGGATGCCTTGAAAATTCTGAAAGGAATTAAAGGGCAGTATGAGAAGCATCATAATGTCCATTATTCACCTGCAGCATTGCAGGCGGCTGTGGATCTGTCGTCTCGGTACATCACCGATCGCAAGTTGCCGGATAAAGCCATCGACGTTATCGATGAAGCCGCCGCTGCGGTCGCTTTGAAAGGCAGTGCCATTGGCAGTAAGAGTCGGACGATTACCGCTGAAATGGTGCAAACCGTGGTCGCGAAGATGGCCCGAATTCCTTTGACTAAGGTGTCTGTCACGGAAAGAGAATCTCTCCGTGATTTGGATCTACGCTTAAAAGCTAAGGTCTTTGGTCAGGATCGGGCGATTGAGGCCCTGGCTTCTTCCATCAAATTGTCTCGTTCCGGATTGGGTGATGAAGAACGTCCTATCGGTTCTTTCCTCTTTACCGGCCCAACGGGTGTTGGCAAAACTGAGGTCGCGAAACAGCTGGCCAAGACCATGAGTATCGAACTGATTCGCTTTGATATGAGCGAATACATGGAACGTCACTCGGTATCACGCCTGATCGGGGCCCCTCCTGGATATGTTGGTTTTGACCAGGGTGGAATGCTGACAGATGCGATTACCAAGAATCCTCATGCCGTTCTTTTGCTTGATGAGATTGAAAAGGCCCATCCTGATATGCAAAACATTTTGCTGCAGGTCATGGATCATGGAACGCTAACCGATAATAATGGTCGCAAAGCGGATTTCCGTAATGTGGTGATTATTATGACGACCAACGCTGGTGCCAAAGAGTTGAGCCAAATGTCAATTGGTTTCGATAAGAGCACGAAAGGGCGGGCCGAGGGCCAGGGTCTATCGAAAGCTGTGAAGGATGCTTTTTCTCCAGAGTTTCGGAACCGATTGAATGCTATTATTAGCTTCGGAGCATTGCCGCAGGAAGTTGTTCAGCTGGTCGCGAAGAAATTCGTTGAGGAATTGAACGAAAAATTAGCCAAGAAAAAGGTTATACTGGATTTTGATCAAGAAGCTATCGCGTGGCTGGCCGCCAAAGGTTATGATGAAGCCTATGGGGCAAGGCCAATTCGACGTCTGGTGGAAGAGAAGGTGAAGCAGCCTTTGGCTGACGAGCTGCTCTTTGGCGAGATGTCCAAGGGTGGTGTGATCCACGTTTCAGTCAAAGATGATGCACTGCATTTTGCTTTCAACAAAAAAGCAGGATAAGCCCTCGCGGGGCTTCTCCTGTATCCACGTAGGGGGAAGCAAGCATGAAAAAGGCGCGCGAACTTCTGACGTTGATCCGGGACATGCCGGGTAAGAAAGTGGTCACTCTCAGTATACTTTTGGATGATGAGACTTCCGATTTTGTTTTTGATGTGACCGAAAGTGGCAGCATTGGCTATCACCGAGATCATCGAAAGCAATTACTCACGCTGCTGGATTATGGAATTCATAATTCAGGCGGCCTGATCATCCGCCAGTTCACCAAATTGTCTTATGAAGGCAAGTCGGTAGAAGGCGATGACATTCGTTTCCCTTACAAACTGATCTATGCAATTTTCCTTGGCAATGGCGATTACTTTCCTCTGAGCAAAACAGAAACGGAAGATATCTGTTGCACCGATGCGCGAACGGGACATCGCCTCAAGCGCGAAGAAGGCGTGATCTATCGGGGCTTACAGGGGCAAAAAGAAGCGGCTGTTCAGTAAGGACGGCAGCTGTTTTTTGGTCTTCGTTGGCTGAATTTGCCAGAACTAGGCCCGGTTTTCTTGCGACAACTCCTGCGGCCACGGAACAGAAGACCTCAGCGGAAGTATTAACTTCTGCTCTGGTCTGCCGTTTTCGAATTATCCTTAGAACTTCAAAGCGATCAGTCTTGAAGCCATTTTTTCAATCTGGCAGCCTCTCGCCCTGGGGCTCTTAACGTTTAGCTAGTTTCTGGCGCTTAAGCGCCAGAAACTATCCAGAGCGTAGCGATGGATCTCGGTG
>JBGSRE010000634.1:0-2040 GCA_041737755.1 Oligoflexus sp. | reverse complement strand
TCTGGTTCATCATCGACGATCAAGATCTTCATATTATCCCCAATGTCTTTAGAGACCTTCACACTATTGTATAAGGGATTTGCCCTCGAGCATAGCTGGATGGTGCGTGAGCCTTGCTAGCAGCCGCAGCAAACAAGCTTTATCCCATTCTTTTCCCAAGCTATCTTGGCTTTTCTTACCAACTTATATAGCCGGCAATTTGTGTCAGCGAATTCTCTTCCAGTCGCTTCCCTGATTCCTTTCAGCAGGGGGCTGGTTCGGCTATTGAAATTTTCAGGATTGTTTTTCCCTTTAAAGACTGTTACGGCCATGGGAGACGTTCGCAAAACTAAGGAAAGGAGAGGCCCAAGATGGCGCTTTTTGAATTGAATATCGATGATAAGCCTTACTCCATCGATGCAGACCCGACCAAACCTTTGCTTTGGATCCTGCGCGAGGATTTGAACCAAACCCAAGCCAAATATGGCTGTGGCTTTGGGCTCTGTGGCACTTGCACAGTGTATGTCGATGACAGGCTCGTTCGGGCTTGCGTCTATCCCATTTCTTCAGCGGCTGGAAAAAAAATCACCACCATCACCGGTTTGGATGATGAGCTGGCACAAAAGATTAAAGCGGCTTGGCTTAAGTATGACGTCCCTCAATGTGGTTACTGTCAACCTGGATTTGTCTTGGCCGCGCATCAGCTCTTGAAAAAAACTCCCGCCAACCAGGCACCCGAACTGAGCGAGATCACCAATTTTTGCCGCTGCGGAACTTACGATCGCATTCGTCAGGCCGTGAATGATGTTCACAGCCAGCAGTCCTAAGGAGGGACCTTATGCAAGCATGGATGAGCACAAGAAGAGAACTGATCGGTCGGTCCCTGGTTGGTGGAATCGGTCTCGCTTTTGGTTTTTCGCTGCCCTGGCTAGGGCGAGAGGCCCAGTCGGCGGAAGAGCAGCCGTCCTTCGTCTTCAATACTTTCGTCCGAATTTTTGCCGATAATCGAATCGAAATAGCCATCGTCAAAGCCGAGATGGGACAGGGTGTCAGCACTTCTCTGGCGATGCTGATCGCCGAAGAAATGGATGCCGATTGGTCGCGAGTCGAGGTCAAACTCGAAGGAGAGCTGGGGGCTTTTATCGATCCAAAAGCTCCTTTCGCAGGCACCTTCGGCAGCACTTCGGTGCGGAGTCAGTATGAGCGTCTGCGAAAAGTAGGCGCTGCGATTCGTCAAGTCTTCGTCCAGGCTGCGGCCACGCAATTAGGCAAAGCGCCGGCTGAATTGAAGGCTCAAAACTCCTGGATTATCGATGCCAATGGAACCCGACTGCTGAGCTACGGCGCGCTCTTGGAAACCGCCCTTAAAATTCCGCTGCCATTGGATCCGCCATTGAAAAGCCAGGATCAGTTCACCTTGATCGGTCAGCGGGTGAACAGGAAAGATACCTTTGCCAAAACCAACGGGCTCGCCACCTACGGTATCGATGTGCGACTGCCTGGAATGCAATACGCGGCCGTTCGTCAGCATAAAGCTTTCGGATCCACTCTGAGTAATTTCGTCGAACTACAGGCTCTGGTGCCAGCTGATTATAAACTGATTGAAGTTCCCGGTGCGATTATCGCCATTGGAGCCAGCTATTGGCAGGCTCAAAAAATTCTCGATCGATTGCCCGTTCAGTATACTACAAGCGCCGCGATCGACGGCAATAGCCAGCTACTGATCGAACAGAAATTGACTGCCGCGGTCCAGGATTTTACTGCGACTTCGGTCCAGAAAAGTGGTGATGGAATCGGTGCTCTTGCCCTCTGTGACAGCTTTGTGGAAGCTGAATATTTCACGCCGTTTTTAGCTCATGGAGCGATGGAGCCTTTGAATTGCACGGCCAGTATTCAAGGCGATCGCTGCGAAATTTGGGTTCCTACGCAGAGTGCGCAGCTGGTAACGTTCGCGGTGGCGCGCGTGCTCAATCGTGCGCCTAATCAAATCAAAGTCAATGCCACACTCCTCGGTGGTGGCTTTGGCCGCAAAGTAGAAACAGATTATGTCGTTCACGCCGC
>JBGSRE010000620.1:0-2758 GCA_041737755.1 Oligoflexus sp. | reverse complement strand
AAGCTTGCCTCATGCTCGGCCACAGAAAAACCAATATATAGCTACGGAGTCCACGCAATGCAGGCAACTCTTCGTCTTCGTGTCCTTGCGCCCCTCTGCCTATCATTCTTTGCCAGTCTCGCTGCCGTAAATGTTCAAGCTGCCACCCAATCGTTTGCAGTTATTGGTGATGCAGGCCGAACCAACAGTAACTCGGCGAGTGTTCGGAGTTCGATCGCTCGTTCTGGAATTCAGGACCTGGTCCTGCCGGGTGACAACCTTTACTCCGGCAGCTATGAAAACGTTTGGCGTCCATGGAGTGATTTCAAGTTCAGCGTCGTCGCCATTGGCAATCATAACAATGGATATCAAAACGAAATCAATTTTTTTGCAATGCCTTCTGAATACTATGCAAAGACTTTTCCTGGAGGGCTGCGCTTTTTAGTATTGAACTCCGATAATACCAAAAACGTCACCGAACAGATGAACTGGCTGGAAGGTGAACTGCAGAAAGACGCCGTCATGACCTTTCTCGTCTGGCATCACCCGCCATATACTCTGACGAGTGTCCACAACTGGCAAGAGAAAGCCAGGTTTCAAACCGCGGCTCGTGCATTGATGAAAGAGTATTCCAACAAAATCACGGCGGTTCTCTTAGGCCACGATCATATGGGGGCATTCTACTGCGCGGATGAAATTCCACTCATCGTCTCCGGCGCGGTCCAAGAAACTCGCCCACGCGAGACCCGCAACTACATTGCTGATGACCAAACAAGCATTAGCGCCAAGTGGGTTTTCCCAGCCAACACACCCAACTGGGCAAGACTTGACGTCGACGCCGCAGGGAAAACCGTTGGGGTCAGCTTTATCAGAGCTTCGGATGATAAAGTGCTCTTCAGCACCCAACTCAGCGAAGCGCCTCAATCCAGCATCTGCCGATCCGCCAGTAACCCCGGCTGAACCGCCAGTGATCCCAGCCCTGAGTTAGGCTCAGGGTTCATGGTTTTTCCCCTCAAGAAACTGCTTAAGACCAGCCCATACCGCCTCGCAAAGCACTCAGGTGGACTCTTGCCTTAAAATTGGCTAGATTCTGTGCGACGGAGTGAACAAGCCTGTCAAAAAAAATTTATTCATCATGAGTTCACCGCACAGGAGCCACGGAATGACCCGGCAAGCCGACGCAACTCAAGAGCTTCATATCCTGCTCATCAAGGGCCAAGGCATCGGGCCGGAGTGTATTGAAGCCACCCAAGCAGTCCTGGCGGCCACCGGCCTGCCGATCGCCTATACGGAGGGAACGCTTGGCTATCCAGACGTTCAGGACCTCATTCCGAAACTGCAGGACTTCGCGCCCAAGGTATATGCCGCTGCATTTGGCCATCGTCCGCCAGCTGATGTGGCATTGGAGCTGGAAACGCAGGCCAAAGAGCAAGCCCGCGCCGAGGGCAACGTCAATGACTTCTTCAAAATAATACTCCGAAAGCTCGATCCGGAAACGCTGAAGACCGTCAAAGCCTTGGTCTCGAATCTGGAACGTCAAACTCTCAAGGACGCAAGCAAGACGGACGCCGTCCTCAAAGGCGCCCTCCGAACTCTGGATGAAGGCGACGAACCCAGCCGTAACGTCACCATTCGCAAGGGTTTCGAGCAATACGCTAATATAAGGCGGTGTATCACGCTCGACCCGATAGCGCCCGGCATGGCTGGCGCTGACATCCTCTTCGTGCGCGAGAACGTCGAAGATTTGTATGCTTCCATCGAACACCGTTTGGCTCGCAACTATCCCCAAGCTTTGCGTCACCTCACGCCTGAAGGCTGTGAACTCATCAGCAGGGCGGCCTTCGAGGCTGCCCTTCGAGACGGCCGCAAAAAGGTGACCGGACTCGAAAAACCAAATATTCTCAAAATAACCGGTGGTCTTTTCAAAGAGTCGTTCTTTAAAGTCGCGCGCGACTACACTTCGGCTAAACTTGGTGATCGCGGCATCGATGCCAACTTCATGATTATCGACGATGGTCTCGCCGCCATTGCCGCTGCTCCGGAAAAGTTTGACGTTGTTGTCACGACCAATATGTTCGGCGATATAGGATCGGACATCGCAGCCAAGGTCACCGGTGGCGTCGGTCTGGTCAGCTCCAACAATACCAACCCGAATAACCCCAAGGCTGTCTCGATGTTTGAGACGATGGGTGGCACCGCTGATGACATCGCCGGCCAGAACAAAGCCAATCCACTGGCTTTGATCGATGCCGCAGCAGAAATGCTTTTGCATATTGGTCGTCCCGCTAGTATTCGCGGTGCCGAGCTGATCAAAACAGCCATCCTCGAAGTACTCGCAGCTGGGCATTATGTTGGCGACATCAAAAAGGGTCCGTTCCAAACGAGCAAAGGCAAAGATCGTTTGGGTACCCGCGAATTCGCTGCAGAAATCGCGATGAAGGTACGTGAACTGATGGCGCTCAAGCAAGCCCAGCCCCAACGTACGATCAAAGAGATTGCCTTGGCTCGCGCCGAGCCAAGCGTCCAACCGCTATTGAAACGAGCCTTGCGTTCCTACGAGCAGTTCGCAGCCGAGATGGGCGCCGGTAGTGAGCCCTGGCTAGCCTTTGTCGAAAGGAACAGCCCCCCCAATCCGGTGCGGGCGAATGCCAAAATTCTTGGCTTTGATATGTTCGTTGATGACAGTGGGCTGAACACTGTCTTTACCAAAGATGGCGCCATTGACGGTCGCCTGTAGCAATAATAATTTCCGCGGCGAGTCGCAGCAGGCGACCATCGA
>JBGSRE010000617.1:0-4310 GCA_041737755.1 Oligoflexus sp. | reverse complement strand
GGTATCCTCACGGAGTTTCGCACTGGCTTGGTTTGAATGTTCATGATGCCGGTCGTTATGTGATCGATGGACAGAGACGTCCTTTGGAACCCGGCATGGTTATCACCGTCGAGCCAGGCATTTACATTCAGCCGGGAAGTTCCTTCACCGAAAGTCGATGGCATGGCATTGGCGTTCGTATTGAGGATGATATTCTTGTTACGGCGGAAGGCTTTCGCAATCTCACTGATTGTCCGAAAGAAGTGGCCGAACTAGAAGCTCTGCGGCGTTAGATTTGAGACTGTTTTGAAAATAGCTCTCCAGCTGGAGACCTGGGGATATCCCTCGAGCGGGAGTCCCCACTTGTTCTACTGAACGCCGTGTCTTTGTTCAAGGATCTGCACCGCATCAGCCAGCTTGAGGCCGCGGCCTTTGAGAAGGACGGTGAGATGAAAGATCAGGTCTGCCGCTTCACCCAGCAATTCCTTGTCATCCGGAGCCATGGCTGCTAAAGCCACCTCAACACCCTCTTCACCTACTTTTTGAGCCATACGCTGAATGCCGTCTTGAAACAGGCGAGTCGTATAAGAACCTTCCGGTCTTTGTTCGTAGCGTTGATCGACGACCCTCTGCAATTGATTCAGAAAATTGACGGAATCACCTTTAGGTCCGAAGCACGTGGCACAACCTGTGTGGCAGGTTGGTCCGATCGGATCCACTTCGATCAAAAGGGTATCTTGATCACAATCGAGTCGGATGCTTTTTAAACGTAAAAAATGACCCGAACTTTCGCCCTTGGTCCAGAGCCGCTGCTTGGTGCGACTGAAAAATGTCACGAGGCTGGTGTCTTGAGTGGTTTTTAGGGCTTCCTCAGACATGTATCCCAGCATCAGAACGGATCCATCTTTGGCGTCCTGAATAATCGCAGGAATCAAACCATCGCATTTTTGCCAATCGATATCTTTTAGGGCGATCATAGGCGAACCTCCACACCAGCCTGATTGAGCCAAGCTTTCAATTCCGGGATTTGAACTTCGCCTCGGTGGAAGATACCTGCTGCCAGAGCAGCGTCGACCTGTGCTTCGGTAAAAGCCTGATAGAAATCTTCCGCTTTACCGGCCCCACCCGATGCTACCAAAGGCACTCGGCAGATTTCTCGCGCCGCTTGCAGTTGGGCAATATCATAGCCGGCCCTTGTGCCATCGGCTGCCATGCAGTTCAGCACGATTTCACCGGCCCCACGTTTTTGCACTTCAACAATCCAATCCAGCGTCCTTTTTCCAGCACTTTGAGCGGTTTTTTCGCTGCCGGTAAACTTCCATATCATGTATTCGCCATCCTGCTGGATGGAGTCGATACCGATCACGACACACTGACTACCGAATTCATCAGCCAGCTCATTGATCAAATCGGGTCGCTCGATGGCGGGCGAATTGATCGACACCTTATCAGCGCCTGAGTGCAGGATTCGCCTTGCATCATCGACACTGCGGATACCACCAGCCACACAGAAAGGAATGTCGATGACCCGTGCCGTATCTTCAATCCACTGGGTCGAGACGGTGCGGCGCTCGGCGCTGGCGGTGATATCGTAGAACACCAATTCATCGGCACCGGCATCGCGATAGCGTTTGGCCATATCGATGATCTCACCGAGAATCACATGATCTTTGAATTTCACGCCTTTCACGACTTTGCCATCGCGAACGTCGAGACAGGGGATGATTCTGCGAGCTAGCATGACAGCGCCTCCTTCAGTTGGATTGTGCCCTCATACAAGGCCTTGCCGATGATCGCTCCACCGATGCGATCGCTTTTGAGCTGCTTAATATCGCTTACTTTGTGCATACCGCCCGAAGCCAGGATGCAGAGGTGGGGATACTGTGCCTGCAGTTTCTTATAGAGTGCAAAATTAGGTCCGCCCATCATCCCGTCACGACTGATATCGGTACAGAGGACCTGGCTAAGGCCTATGGAAAGAAAGCGATCCAGGACTTCATGGGCTGAAACCGAGGATACCTGCTGCCAGCCATGAGTGGCCACCATAGCTTCGCCATTCGCATCGAGCATCACATCCAAACCAAGGGTGATATGTTCGCCACCAAAGCTTTCAAAAATACGTTTGCTCAATTTCGGATCCTGAATGGCTAGGCTGCCGATGATAACTCGGTCGACACCGGCATCAATCAAAGCCTGCACATGATCCGTGGAACGCACGCCGCCCCCGACCTGGAGTTTAAGCGGCACTTCGGCTGCCAGGGAACGCAGAAGTTCCAGCTGCATCGGTTGGCCCTGGCGGGCTCCATCCAAATCTACCACATGCAGATAGGTGGCGCCTTCCTGAACAAAAGCCTGGGCTGCTTCCAAAGGGGCTTGGGTGTAAGTCGTCTTTTGATCAAAACGCCCTTGAGCCAAACGAACAACTTTTCCATCCATGAGGTCAATCGCGGGATAGATCTTCATAATGTTAAAAAGTTCCTTAAAATCTGGGAGCCCACATCACCGGATCTTTCCGGGTGAAATTGAGTTCCAAAGTAATTGTCCTGCGAAACCAGGGCGGGGATGGTTTCCCCGTATTGGGTAGAGGCCTGGTTCGTAGCATTAACAGGGGCCCTAAAGGAATGCACGAAGTAGACCCGTGATCCCTGTTCGATACCTTTGAGCAAGGGTGATTCCTGCTCCCAGTTCAGACTATTCCAGCCCATATGGGGCAGGGCCAGTCCGAAGTCCCGAATGCGCGATACGCGACCTGGGAGAATGCCCAAACAGGGCGTGTCACCTTCTTCGGTATGCTCATAGAGAATTTGCATGCCAAGGCAGATGCCCAAGAGAGGCTGCTTCAATTGCCGAATGAGATCCACCAACTCAAGCTGCGCGAGACTTTTCATCGAAGCCTGGGCATGGCCCACGCCTGGCAGAATCACGTGATCCGCTTTCCGGATCGCCTGGGCATCTGTGGTGATGCTAAAGCTATGACCGATTCTTTCGATGGCATTGGCCACGGACTGAAGATTGGCCACGCCGGTATTGATGATGGCTATCATAAAACACCCTTTGTCGATGGAAGTTCGGTGCCCGTTTTCTGCACGGCCTGGCGCAAGCTGCGAGCAAAGGCTTTGAAAATACCTTCGGCAATGTGATGGTCATTCACACCTCGGGCCTTGATGTGCAGGTTTGCACCCAAAGTTTCGGCCACGGATCGAAAAAAGTGCGGAATCATTTCCGTGCTCAATTCTCCGAGTTTTTCCCGGGCAAAAGTTGCTTCAAACACAGTGTAAGGACGACCACCAAGGTCCAAAAGCACTTGGGCTTCGGCTTCATCCATCGGTAGACTGAAGCCATAGCGTTGAATACCGAGCTTGTCACCCAGAGCTTGTTTGAGAGCCTGTCCCAGACAAAGTCCGACATCTTCTATGCTGTGATGATCGTCAATGACGAGGTCACCCTTGCAGCCGATGTTCAAACTGATCCCAGCATGACGCGCGATCTGCTCCAGCATGTGATCAAAAAAACCAATGCCAGTTTCGATCTTCACGGGTTGGCTGCGATCCAGATTGACCGCAACAGTAATTTTTGTTTCCTTGGTGGAACGGCTCACTTCCGCCGTGCGATCCGCTAGCAGCAGCTCGTCGACGATTTGCTCCCAGCTCAGTCCTTGACCAAAAGGCGATTGCACACGCAGACCGCGGATACCCATGTTTTCGGCGAGTTCCATATCGGTTTCTCGATCACCGATCACCGCTGCTGAGCGGCGATCCCATTGGGTGTCGCGCAACCAGGGAAGCACCATGCCAACTCTCGGTTTGCGGCATTCACAGCCGGCCTCTTTGAAATGAGGACAGACCAAAATTTCCTGGAAAGAAATGCCCTGACTGCTCAGGATATCAACGATAAAATTCTGACAAAGATCGAAATCCTGCTGGGGAAAGGCTTCGGTGCCTAATCCATCCTGATTGGTGATCATGACAAACGCATAGCCTGCCTGCTTTAAACGCAGAAGGGCAGGAATAACCCCGGGCACGAAGCGGATTTTTTCCAGTCGATCAACCTGATAGTTTTCCGGCTCGGTGTTGATCGTGCCATCGCGGTCGATGAAGAGAAGCTTTTGCATCTTAATACTCCTCAGGACGCAAGCGAATGCTGACGGCAATTCTATGGGCTTCCAAGCCTTCCAAGCGAGCAAGATGTTCCACGGTCGGACCAATAGCGGCCAGTCCTTCGCGGGAAAGATGCTGAAAGGTGATTTGCTTGATAAAAGATTCCAGCGAAAGACCACTCAAAGCCCGAGCATGGCCATAGGTTGGCAGAACGTGATTGGTGCCGCTGGCATA
>JBGSRE010000605.1:0-4218 GCA_041737755.1 Oligoflexus sp. | reverse complement strand
GCAGAACGGCGCGTTCAATACAGTTTTCCAACTCACGGACGTTACCTGGCCAGTGATAGCTGGTCAGCATATCGATGGCAGGAGTCGAGATGCGGCGAATATTTTTATTATGCACCTTGCGATATTTCTCGATGAAATAATCGGTCAAAGGCATGACATCCGTCTTGCGCTCGCGCAAAGCAGGGACATTGATTGGGAAGACATTCAGACGATAGTAGAGATCCTGACGGAACATGCCGGATTCGATCATCTCTTCCAGATTCCGGTTGGTCGCTGCGATCACCCGAACATCGGTTTTAATGGTGGAAACACCGCCAAGACGTTCAAACTCACGCTGCTGCAAGACGCGTAGGAGCTTGATCTGAGTCGTCAAGGAAAGATCGCCTATCTCGTCAAGGAAAATGGTTCCTCCACTGGCGAGTTCAAAGCGGCCTTTCTTTTGTACATGAGCACCGGTGAAAGCACCTCGCTCATGACCAAACAATTCGCTTTCGAGCAGAGTTTCTGGCAAAGCAGCACAGTTTACTTTGATAAAGGCTTTCCCGCGACGGACGCTGTTACGATGGAGGGCGTCGGCGATCAATTCTTTACCCACACCGCTTTCACCCAGAATTAAAACCGTGGTGTCGGTGTCAGCAACTTGTTGCATCAATTCGAACACACCGAGCATGGCTTTGGAATTACCAATGATAGGCAAACGATCGAATTTGACTTTGTCGAGAGCCGTCTGCAACGGCTGTGGAGCAGCGGCATCATGCTGTTGGTCGGGATAGAAACGATTGATCATGCCGGATTGAGCAATCATGGAAGTCAGGACAGAGAGGAATGACTGTTCGGTCTTGGGTTCAAAACTACCGTAACAAACCTTCACTGCGGTCAGGGTGCCCATTTTTCTTTCGTTGAACTTAATGGGGTGACTCAGAACGTAGAGCTGAATGCCTCGGTCCACTTCGAAGGTGCTGTGAAACCGGGAACCTTCAAAATTCGGAACGGGAACCATCTTCGGCCGCCAGTTGCGCAAGACATCCTGGTTAGCCATTTGAATCGCTTCATCGACCTGAGGATCGATGGGCTTTTCGCCGCCTGGCGCTCGAATTTCCTTACCGATGTCGATGACACCATCCAAGAAATTGATGCGACCGAGAACAAGATCACAGTGCCTTTCCAGTGAGCCCAAGATTTCTTTGAGCCCTTCCACGAATCCTGCACTCTTTTCGAGATTGACAGCAGCCATGCGGAGAACATCGAGCTGTCTTTCTCGGCGAATGCGATCTTCAGAGTGCTGTAGCAAGATCGACGCCGCCTGACTTCGGGGATTCATCCTACCCTCCCTTTCTTGCAAATAGTCCAAACAAGGGTTCCTATCACTTTTTGACAGTACACTCGCTTTGGAAAGATCTTCACATCCGTATGTGTTAGCCCGGTTATATCCGTTTTTTTTTTCTTGAACACTTTATTTATGTATAAAAATAACGAAGTCTGCCATCAAAAAACTTACTTTTCTGTAGAAAACAGGGGTTGAGCGCACATATGATACTGTCATTTACGTCAATACTGCGTAATTTGATGCACTTCGGTAGGAAATTTGTAGAAAAATTTCACTTCCTGGAAGTATCCCCCTATTTGAATTGAACTGACAAATATGTAGGATTATGGCTCTAGTTTAATTCTTTGCAACAAAGCTCAACTTTGCCCGGTTTCGACCGTAAAGCTTTTTGGCGACGAAAGACCGAATTGCTGTATGATGGGGGGTTTTTCATTTCATGAACCGTATCCGGCTTCATACCCTTTTCCTGCTCCTCGTGGCCCTAGCATCGGCTTGCGGCAGCAGCTCCCGCAAGGGCCGCAACACGGCAACAGCAGAAAGATATTTTGTTCTGGGTGATCCCCGCGTCATGATCGAAGGAACATCCGCCGACACGCAAAGCTTTATCACGACCGAAAAAATTGCTGATTTCGACGACTATACACTGGCTGGATTTACGGTTTTTGCACCCAAAATTGATAGTTCGACGATCGATCGGGTAAGCAGCCAGGAAGAGTTGGAGGAAGCCAACAAAACCGATGGCACTGTGCTGGAAAGTGAACTGAACATCTACAGCTTTACCATCAGTGGCGGCAAAGCATTCTATCAAGCCCAAGGTTCTGGCTTCGATGATTATCCTAAACTGGAGTTTACCCAGGTCAACAATCGCTGGGAGTTAACGGCAGTAAGCGGGGAAAGTGTGTTGGCAGAGCATTATAGCTTGTCCCAGAATGGGCGGGTGTTCAGTGTACTGGTGAGCAATTCTGATGAACTCGGCAATTATTTAGCGGCTCTGACGTTTACTCGCATCGATGGTCCGCAAAAACCTGTACCCGATCTTAAAAATTCTTATCAGTATATCGTCGGCACAGGCATCGCCGTCGGTTGGGCAAAGTCGCTGAAAATTTCCATTTGTGGGGATCTCAGCGAGAGCAACAAAACCACCTTCAGCAAGTCCATCAGCAACTGGAGCATAGCTACGGGGGATGCTTCTGGCACCTTGGGCGGTCTTGCCTATGAAATAGAATTCGTCAGCCAACCCAAACCATTTAACGATGTGAATCAGCATTGCATTAACTTAGTGAAGAACTATCGATTGGAAGACCAGGAGGACCTAGCTGTATTTGGAGTCACCTTACCAACCGTAGATTTCCAGGAATTTACCCTCGTCGACAGTCACATCTTTATCTTCGACGATGCGCTGGCGAGATTTCGAGAGCCCGTACTGACAACCGCCACGCACGAAGTCGGTCACCTGTTGGGACTGGGACATGAATTTTCCCGGAGTTCTCGAGGTGTCATCCTGCACCCATCTATCATGGGCTATAGCGGCGTTAATTCTATTACAAGCTGGGATGCGGAAGCGATCCTTGCACTTTATCCCAGGACCCCTTGATCAGGTTCAATCGTTTTTGTCGTCATCATCACTATCCTTGCTTTTAGGATAGAGTGCTTTTTTAGCTTTCTTGAGTTCCTTCCACCGGGTCTTGATCTGCTTATAGGCTTCTTGCGGAGAGATCTTGCCGCCAGCTTCCAATGCACAAACTATCCCGACATCACTCGCAAAATGCTGCAGGCTTTCCTCCATAATGGAGTCCGTTGCATCTTGCTTTCCTGCTTTATTCGTAACCACCCTTATCCCCCAAACGAAGCGGGTCCATGTTTGAAAAAACCAAACATAGCGCCCCTATTTAAGCCAGATTCGTGCTCTGATAGTGGCGACAGTTGTAAGCCTAACTTAAAGGGGATAGGATTTCCATGTCCAAAGCTTCCCATCCGTTCACCTTTCTCAAGTAGCCTTCCAATCAGACAGATCTCCTGCATCAGCCCCCCTGAGATAGTCCTGGCAAAAAGCCGCGCTTGATCCATCTGAGGAAACGCTGCCAATGCTCTGCTTCGCGCTGATCAAAATCGGTAAAACGGCAGGCAATATACGAGAAAAGTTAGGAAGCCTCTTCTGCATGATAGCTAGTCTCTGGCGCGAAATTGAAAATTTCGCGCCAGAGACTATCCAGAGCGAAGCGAAGGATCTCGTGGAATCAGGCACTTATCGGCGGGATCCTTCGTCGTTTCACTCCTCAGGATAGCCTCTGGCGCTTTAGGCGCCAGAGACTAGCTATGAACTATGCAGGCCAATGGTTCCAGGGTTTTCGGCAACCACAGCCGAGCGACATCTAAGCGCAGAGTGAGGGGCACGTTGCTTGGTAAGGTGATATAATCTATGCTTTAATTGAAATAAAGACCTGAACAGGGTCCAGGTCTTCTCGGATAAATTTAAGGAAAATGATTAGGCTAAACGCAAAGGCATCATATCCGAGCCGTTGGCATCACGCATCTCGCCATGCATGGCGTTCATAGCCACGACATCGTTGCCATACAATTCCTGTAAAGCAATAATGTCCTTTTGAATAATAGGCCGTGGCGGAAACCAACTCGCATGGCTGTTGAAGCTTGCTAACTGATCTCCATTGCGCATCCGGCGAAGCAGATCTGCATTGCGCTCTTTACGAAGGCTTCGGCTTTTAAGTTCAGTCACCTTTTTCATAAGACCCCTCTCTTACGACCTTGATAGAAAGACTATCGGCAGCAAGTCTCGCAACTTTAGCGAGGGGCGAGGGGACCTATGATTAAGTCAATATTTTCAATAGCTTGAATTATTACCTAAGGGCTGCTGTTGTTAGAGCCCAGCCTGT
>JBGSRE010000603.1:0-3147 GCA_041737755.1 Oligoflexus sp. | reverse complement strand
CGTTGGGGAAACCCTTGCCTTTGCTGGCTTTCCTTCAGGCAAGGTTGAGGCGATAAGACTCGCCCAACACTATTGCGAAAAGCTGCATGCTTACGCGATCGGTTTTTCCGGCATTCTTTTAGGGCATATCGGTCTTATTCCGGGTCAACCGCCCTCGCCCCCTACGCTCGAAAAAATTGGTATTCTGTTTGGACCTGGGGTCGGGCTATTTTTCATCGCCGGGGCAGTCTTGATCTTATTCTACCCGCTCAAACACAAGAAAATTGTTCAGCTCCAGCGCATTATACTGCGTCAAAAGGCGAAAAATGCCAAGCCTGCCGCCGTTCATTGACTCTCTGCCCTACAAACCTTAAAATCCCCCTATGCTTGACTTACTTCACCAGTCCAAGGGGGTTTTTCCATGGTATCTATTGCCCTGCGTTTGCTGGGGATCACGATCATTTTGAACCTAGCTCCTATCGCAGAGGCTGAAGTTATAAAACTTCGAGCCGATGTCTGGTGCCCTTTCAATTGCGATCCTAAATCCGACAAACCCGGCTATATGGTAGAAATTGCCAAAGCAGCGCTGGAAGGGAAAGGCGATACCATTGAGTATCAAACGCTCAACTGGGCCAGAGCTATTTCGGATGCTCGGGATGGAAAGTACCAAGGAATTGTCGGTGCTGCAGAAAGTGATGCACCAGATTTCAGTTACCCAGCCAAGCCCCTGGGTCGTTCCAACAATTGCTTCTATGTTCGCAGTGATAACGCTTGGGTCTATAAAGGCGTCGATTCCTTAAAGGACATCAGTGTGGCAGTTATTAAGGACTATACTTATGGCGAGCCATTGGATGCTTACATCAAGCAAAATGAAAAGAATGGGAAAAAGATCGATGTCGTATCTGGCGATAATCCTTTGGAACTCAATTTGAAGAAATTGGATGCTGGCCGAGTGGTAAGCTATATTGAAGATGAAAGTGTTTACAAAAACTATCTCTTAAAAAAAGGCCTTCAGCCTAAAGTTAAGAACGCCGGCTGTTTGGACGGCAATTCTATCAGTATCGCCTTTTCTCCCAAATATCCTCGAGGCAAAGAGCTAGCAAAAAAGCTAAGTGATCACGTGGAGAGCATGCGAAAAGACGGCAGTTTAAAAAAGCTCCTCGACACTTACGGGATCAATGACTGGGAAAAATAATCAAGAGCGAGAATGCATCAAGCTACCCGGCTCACCTTTTGCACATGTGAAGAGATTGGCAAGCTCAGGACGAAACTGGTGCCTATGCCTAACACGCTTTTTACCTGAAGGGAACCGCCTAACTTCTCCACGCCCTCCTTCACCGCTAGCATGCCGACTCCTCGTCCGGATACCTCCGTGACTGACTCGGCAGTGCTCAATCCTTCCAGGAAGATCAGCTCTAGGATTTGTTCTTCACTCAGAGCCGCAACGTCTTGCATCTTGACTAGACCCATATCCAGCGCCTTTTTGAGCACCATACTGGGATCAATGCCGCGACCATCATCCACTACCGTGATCAGGTAAGAATGATCGATGATTTTAAAACTCAAGTTGATGTGAGCCTGGGTGGTTTTCTTTCCCCGTTCATGAGCCGGCTCCAAACCATGGTCCACCGCATTTCGCAGGATATGGATGAGGCTATGAAAAATTTCCGAAGCCTCGCCCCGCTCCATCCTGATATCGCCACCCTCAACTTGAAAATCCAGTTCAACCCCTCGCTGCTGAGCCAGCCTCTGAATATAGTTGGCCATCGGACCCAGCATACTATCAAGGGTGTCTTTTCGAACTTCAAGCAGCCAATCTTTGATAAAGGCTTTGAGTTCATTAGCATTTTGAAGTTGAGAAATTTCCGATTCGACGCGGTCTAGCAGCTGCTCATCGATGGCGATGACGCGCTGCTGTTGTCCTTCATATTTAATGCGGAGCAAGGAATAGTGGGTATCGAGAAAGCTTTTTAAGCTTTCTTCAATGCCAGTCAGGTATTCGGGAACAATGTTTTCTTGATCTTCCGTGCTATGAATCAGTTCCGCGACCTGTTTGATTCCAAAAGCTGCTGAATTCCCTTTAAGGGTATGGAGATCAAGGCGTAAGCTCACAATATTGCCCGCTTCAATAGCCGAATAGCAGCCTTTCAAGCGATCTTTACTATCTTGCACAAAATCTCGGAAGGAATTCATGTTCTGCATAATATTAACTATCGAGCGGTTGATTTGGTTTTCCATTTCAATGCTCTTGAGGAGGCTGACATCGATGATGGTGAATAGGATCTTGCTGACTAGCCCTTCAGCATTGCGAATCGTGCTGCCCTCCAATGAGATGACGTGACCACCTATTGTGAAATTGCGTGGAATTTGCCCCAAAGATACCGATTCTGGCAAAAAATCCTCAAAGACCTGTTGTACAGCCAGATTAAAAAGCTGCTCAGATTCGCCATTAAGTCCCAGCGCCTGGGAGAGATGGATGCCATGAATCTGAGTCCTATCTAAAAGCTCCTCGCAGCTGCGGGTATAGCCTTCCAGTACATTGAAATGACTATCGATCAATAGAAATCCTGTTTTGACATGATCAAGGATGACTTTGATCGTTGCCGTCCGCTCTTCCACAAGATCTTCAAGCTTGCCATTGATCGTCGATAGCTTTTGATTCTTTTCTTCCAGTTCGGAAAATAGCTCCGCCAGCGAAAGTCTGGTACTTTCGAGCGATTGCCCAAGTTTGCCGATTTCGTCGTGCTCTTTCCATACAAACGGCTGATGCAATCTTTTCTCGGCGATTTCCTGCGCCTGAAACGTCAAGCGATCGATCCGCGACAAAACCCGATAATGAAGGAGGAATGCCAGGACAATACCGCAGCCAACGACCTCAGCTAGAGCCAATTCGATCAGATCGATCATCCTCGAACGAAGCTCAGCTTGTGCCTCTGCCATCGAAAACTCGACTATCACTTTGCCTAGGACCTGATCGTCCACAGCAATGGTGGCTTCTTGCGAGATAACCTGGCCCAATCGACGATTTTCATAGGCTTCTTCAAGAAAGACTTGGTTTTTGGAGTCCAGCACGGACACTTTCACTATGCGCTTGTCTTCCATGATAGAACGAGCAAGAGGGGCCGCACTTTCTGGGGAAAGATCCCAGAGTGCTTTCTGAATACCCAA
>JBGSRE010000586.1:0-2801 GCA_041737755.1 Oligoflexus sp. | reverse complement strand
ATGATAAGCGCCGTCATCAGCCCCATTAAAAACGAATGGGTTTGGACAGCTAAGGGCTTGGAAGCGATGTTCTGCATTGCGGTCCGCCTAGTCGGTTGTTCGCGCACATTTGCCTTATTACTTGAGAGAGCCAAAGGGAGCAAGCAGTTTGAGCACGCAAGAACGAATCCAGCCGCGTAAATTAAAAGGCTTCCGTGACTATCTGCCGCAGCAAGCCATGCTGCGGAAGCGTATTCAGGACCGCATTTATTTTAAAGCCGAGCAGGCTGGCTTTTTGCCCATCGATACGCCAGTGCTCGAATATGCCGAAACCCTTTTAGGGACAGGCGGTCAAGAGACCGATAAAGAAGTCTATCGCTTCGAAGATCATGGCGAGCGCATGGTCGCACTCCGTTTTGATTTAACCGTGCCCTTTGCCCGTTTTGTTGCCGAAAATTATGCGGATCTCGTCTTTCCATTCAAGAAAGTACAAATCGGCAATTCTTGGCGCGGGGAAAAGCCCCAAAAAGGCCGGTACCGTGAATTCTGCCAGGCGGATCTCGATATCATCGGTGTCGATTCGCTAGCCGCAGATGTCGAAGTGATCTCCTGCATCATGAGCAATCTCGTCGAATTTGTACCCGGTCCCTTTACCATGAGCATCGGTCATCGCATTGTTCTTTCCGGACTCATTAAAGCCTGCCTGCCATCTTTAGCCGAGGGTGGTGAAGGTCGAATGCTCATTGCCCTCGATAAGCTGGCAAAAATTGGTGAGAAGGCCGTTAAGGAACTCGCTCTGCAGATAGAAGGGGCTGATGCCGAAGGAGTCGATGAGCTGCTCCTGCATTTGCAAAAGCGCAATGCTGCGGGTGATACCGATCTTTTGAACTTGAAGGATAAGCTTGAAGGCCAACCCCAGACCTTGCAGGAACTGCTTCGTCTCGAAGCCACCGCAGAGCTATTGCGGCAGCTTTATCAGGGCAGCAAAGCCCAACTGCGGGTGGACCTGAGTATCGCCCGTGGGCTGGGTTATTATACCGGCATTGTGTTTGAAACCACGATCGATGGATTGGATGGTTTTGGTTCCATTTCTTCCGGCGGACGTTACAACGGTCTGGTATCGCGTTTTTCCAGCCAGGAGTTGCCAGGTATTGGCGGCTCTATCGGTGTGGATCGACTGCTCGCGGCTTTGGAACAGCTCGGTATGGCCGAAGATAAGGGCCGCAAGGGCGTGTTCATTGCCTTGGCAGGTGAAGAAGGCCGGAACTATGGCTTCCAGCTGTTGAACGAACTGCGTGCGGCTGGAGTGCTCTCGGACATCGCCTTGAAAGAAGGAAAATTGGGCAATCAGTTCAAATTCGCTGACAAGCGTCAGTATCAGTATGTGCTGACCCTCGGCAGCGAAGAAGTCGCCACCCGGACGGTCAGTATCAAGGATCTGGCGACGGGTCAGGAACGTAAATCAGTGGCTTGGACCGAAGCGCTGGCAGAATTGTCTCGACCTGTCTGAAAGCTCTGGCCAGGAGTGCTTGCACGGAAAGTTCAGATCAGTTAATTTAAACTGTTCACCTTCTGTCAGGCAAACGGGAAGCTCGGACGCTGCAACCCCAAGTCCGAAATAAAGGAATTCTTGCTGATGAGTATGACTCTAGGTTTTATGAAAACGGTTCGTGGCAAGCAGATCGCCTTAGCCTTGGCAATGATTTTTCTATCGACAGTCGTCATTGATCAAATCACCAAGCGTCATGCGCAAGGCACGCTGATGACCTGGTCTCATGAATCTAATCTCGACATGTACAAATCGAGAGTCATTCCCGTAGCGTCCGTTGGCAGACCGGAAGCTTCCTATTCGGAGAATGCTTTCTTCATCCGCCTTAATTTTAATTATGCGCGCAATCGCGGAGCAGCCTTCAGCATGCTGTCCGATCTCCCGGATTCGATTCGCGTGCCGTTCTTCTATGCCGTGACATTGCTCTGTGTCATTTACATTTCCTTTTATCTGCGCACGCTGCCGATCAATTTTCATCTGACGCGATTCGGTTTGGTCATGATCCTGGCCGGTGCGATTGGCAATTTTATCGACCGGGTCATTCAAGCCTATGTGATCGACTTCGTCGATGTGAGTTGGAATGTTTTCGGCTGGCGCCATGACTTCGCCGTTTTCAATGTCGCTGATATTGCGATTAATGTCGGAATTATTGCTTTCCTTTTGGAAATGATTTTGCGCCGGAAACCCCAGATGGCTGACTTCAGCGAACCAAGCAAAGCCAAAGGCTAAATCGTGCTAGTAGCAGCCGGTCTTGGCCAAGCCAAGGCCGTGCATACCCACGCAATGACCAGGCCGGTCCGAACATCAGAATCAAAAAAAGCATTTTGAGTCAGCCCACCCAGGATGAATACCCACAGTAATTGCTTCAAAACTGAACGGAGCAAGGGCGGCAATGCTTTCTCCCGCAGCGCTTGAAAACTGAAGCCTAGCCACGCCACGAAAAGTCCCAAAGCGATGAGTCCTCCTTCCGTGGCAATCTGCAAGAACTGATTGTGGGCCGGATACTGCTTCTTAAAATCCGCCATTCCCAACTTTGCGTAAAAAGGATGGCGATAATCGAGATCCAAATGCACGCCGTGGCCGATGATGGGGCGCTCCTGAATCATAAGGAGATGGGCGTGCCAAAAAGCGAGTCGATCGTCAGGATAATTGGAAAAATGATCGGTGCTTTCGCCTTGGATAAGATGAGTGAAGCGGATCGAAACCGGATTTTCGGTCCCCGCTAGGCCCAGACCTAAAGCCAAGCAAACAGCCAAAGCCTGCCAACGACGGC